>JAOTYQ010000355.1 GCA_029861725.1 Acidimicrobiia bacterium
ACGGTGGCTGCCCGGCCATCACGACTTTGGGTTACACTCGCCCCTCCGACACGTTTCGCGAAAGCCCTGGTCAGAGCGTTGTGTGCGTCTCGACCGGGGCTTCGGTGTGTCGGACCTCCGATCGCTGCAGGCCTGTGACCTGGGGATTTGTGGGGTGTCGGAGGCGTGTACCTCCAGAAGACTGTCCATCGGGTGGGCTGCGCGAGTGCCCTGGTCAGAGCGGTGTGGCGGCCTAGGGGTGTCGCTCTGCTAATGCTTCTGCAAATGCTGGTAGAGCGGCGACTGCGAGGGCGGGGCCGTGTGGTGTGTGGTCGGCGGTAATGGAGGCGTGCGGTGCGGCGTGCGGCGGCGGGTGAGGAGAGGTCGGCGAGGTCTGTGACGTGTCACCGTTTGGTGAAGCGGGCCGCGCGGCGGTCGTCGTCGGTCAACTCTTCGATCTGTTGGACCAGGAATCGGCGGTCTGTCTCGGTCGTTGCGAGGTGGGCTGCGTGTTCGTATGCGATCTTCGCTGCTACCGGTTGGCCAAGGCGACGCAGCGTTGTTGCGCGGGCGGCGTGCGTCAGGTGGTAGTTGTCGAGGGTGGGTACGAGTGCGTCGAGCGCTGTGAGTGCAACAGCGGGCCCCTCGCTCTCACCGATGGCAATGGCTCGATTGAGTGCAACCATGGGCGTGGGCATGATCGAGAACAGGTGATCGTAGAGAGCGGAGATCTGGTGCCAGTCGGTCGCCTCGAACGTGTCGGAGTCGCAGTGCACGGCTTGGATCGCGGCCTGGAGTTGGAACGGACCTGGTTGTTGGCGCCGAATGCAGCCGCGCACGATGGCGTGCCCTTCTTCGATCTTCGTGCGGTCCCAGTTGGTTCGGTCCTGATCGCGTAGCAGCACGAGGTCGCCCTTGGCTGTTCGGGCCGGTACGCGCGACTCGTTGAGGATCATCAGTGCGAGCAGGCCGGCCGCTTCGGGCTCATCGGGCATCAGCTCGACCAGGGCGCGGGTGAGCTGGATTGAGTAGTTTCGCAGCGCTGCTCTCTTCGGATCGTCGCTGCCGGTGTTGTAGATGAGGTAGAGCACCGACAGGACGGAGCGGAGTCGCTGTGGTAGGTCAGCGTCTGCTGGCACTTGATAGGGGATCTTGGCGGCTTTGATCTTGTATTTGGCTCGGACGAGACGCTTCGCCATAGCGGACTCGCTGACCAGGAATGCGCGGGCCACTTCGTCGACGCTCAGTCCGCCCAGTAGGCGAAGTGTGAGGGCCACTTGGTGTTCGGTTCGCAGTGCGGGATGGCAGCAGGTGAAGATGAGCCTGAGTTGGTCGTTGCTCACGGGTCCGTCCTTGGACGACTCGTCGGTGCTGGGGTCATGAGGTGGGCTTGCCGCCGCTCCGAGCTGATTGTGGAGCACCCGGCCCCGGGCCGCGCGGCGCAGGTCATCGATTGCCCGGTTGCGTGCGGTCGTGACGATCCACCCCGCCGGGTTGGGTGGGATGCCGTCGCTCGGCCACCGGCTGGCTGCAACGGTGAAGGCATCCTGGACGGCGTCTTCGGCAAGTGTGATGTCGCCGAAGACGCGCACCAGGGTGGCTACCGCTTGGCCGTACTCCTCACGGAACACACGCTCAACGTCGGGGGTTTTCCGATGCTGGGCGACGGTACGGGTCATTTCCTCAGGCGCTCGGCATTTCAGCAAGCTGATCGGCCAACCGTCCGGTCGCGTGGAATGGGCGGACTTCGATCGGATGGTTCGTAGCGTCCGCGACCTTGTCTGCCCAGGCCAGCGCTGCGTCGAGGTCGTCTGCGTTGATGATGTAGAAACCGGCGATGTGTTCCTTGGACTCGACGAAGGGTCCGTCAGTCATGACCATGTCGCCGTCTGTGGGTCGGACGACAGTGGCAGCGTCGGGGCCATGGAGTCCGCCACCGAAGACGAAGGTTCCACTTGCGTCCATGTCTGTTTCTAGGGCGACGACCCGCTTCATGAATGTCTGCATCTCCTCCGGTGTCGTCGGCGTTCCGGGCACCTGGCCTTGTACCGCGTACGTGGCCAATAGGTATTGAGTCATGATTTGCTCCTTGTTGTTGTGCGGGCTGTTCCCGCGTTCACGCTTCCTACGAATGGGATCGGTCCTTGAGGACACCCCAGAAGAGAGTTGTTCTGGACAATTCGCCGAGGACTCGGATCGTGGGTGTTCTGGGCGGTGGTCCGTGTGGCCGGGGCTGGTCGTGATGCGGTGGGGAGGTCCCGCGCTTCTTTGCCGTGGATGTGGCTGGTCGTCATTGTCGGGGGACTCTTGTTTCAATGTCTGGTTCGCTGTACCAGACAGCAACAGCCAGCTCGCCCCATCCGATGATCGGCTGGCTGAGTCGATTTGCGTGGCCGACAACGAGATTCGGATTTGCTTCAAGCCACCTGTTGATCTGGTTCTCCAGGTCGCGGATCTGTGCAGTGGCGTTGTTTCGCCAACTACTGACCCCTACGGCAAACGTTTTGACCCGCATCGTTGATGATTCCATGCCTTCTCTCCTTGATTCTGGGGGAATGGGGGGCTCAGGATGAGTTAGTCCGGTGCTGACTGGTGCTGCTTCGAGTGCCGTTCCGACCAGCGAGCCTCGGGGTTCGACTTCGAGAGTCGCGCTGGCCGATCGGACCGTTTCGGTCGCGATCGTGGCGGCATTCATTGGCTGATCGCATCGAGCACGTTGAGCCGTCCTGCTCGGCGGGCCGGCAGCCATGCCGCCACCAAAGTGGCGACGGTGGCCAACGCCACCAGCACCCCGAGTTGGACGACGGGCACTGTGACGGTGGCGCCGAAGGTGTCGTCGGGAAGGGCGCTCACGGCGCCCCAGCCAAACACGACGCCAGTGGCCACGCCGAGGGCCGCACCGAAAAGGGCGACCAGGACCGCTTCCCATCGCAGCATACGTCGGGTTTGGCGTCGGGTCATGCCGACGGCTCGCAACAGGCCTAGTTCCCTCGTTCGTTCGTAGACCGATAGGGCGAGCGTGTTGGCGATGCCGATGAGGGCGATGATCACCGCAAGCGCCAGCAGGGCGTTGAGGACGAGCAACGCGCCATCGATTTCTGAGTTGACCTGGTCCTTCACCTCAGATGGCGTGTCGATGGAGATCTGGGGGTAGGTGGCCTGGAGCTCTTCGATCAAAGGCGCTACCTGTTCGGTGGTGACTCCATCGGGCAGGACTGCCGCGACGAAGACGTCCGTGGTCGAAGCTCCGGCGTCGTCGAAGACCTGGTCGGGTACCAGCGGTCTCGGGAACATGGCGCCGTTGGCGCGGATAGCTGCCACTTCGAGCGAGGCGGTGAAACCACTGACGAACTCGACAGCGATGGCGTCGCCGACCTCGACCCCGAGCTCGGCTGCCAGGTCCTGGTGGACGACGATGACGTTGGTGGCGTCGCGGTCGGGAATGAACCCGGCTCGAACGTCGAGGTCGATCATCTGGTCCAAGGCCTCCAGATCAACCGCCGAAAGCTCACTGACCCGGCTACCGATGCGTACCTCGTCGACCCGTTCTCCGGTGAGGGCCGCGAACTGGCCGCTGGAGAGGAGATCGTCGGCCACCGCGGCGGAGAATCCGCTCTCGTTCGAATCGCCGATGAAGTAATCAGCGGAGATCGACTCGTCGAGGAGTTGGCCGACACTCGATTTGACCGATTCACCGACCACATAGCCCGTGGTGACGAGGGAAAGCCCGACCATGAGCGCGGCCGCGGTGGTGGCGGTACGGCGGGGGTTGCGACCGGCGTTGCCGGTGGCCAGATCGCCCACCGGGCCCATCATCTGGCCCAGTGGCCAGCCCAGAACCGCAGTGAGCGGACGAGCCACTACTCGGCTGGTCAAGGTGATCCCGACGAACACGGCCACCGCGGCGGAACCCAGCGCGGCGACGAGTCCGAGGGTTGGAAGCGAGGGACCAAAGAGGGCGTAGCTGCCGGTGGTGAGGCCGGCGGTCAGCAGCAGTATCCCGAACCCAAGCCGGCGGCGGGTGCTGCCGCTGACCGTCGCGCCGTCGCGCATGCCGGCGATGGGTGGAACCGAGGCTGCGGCCCGAGCCGGAAGGATCGACGACGCCACGGTCGCGCCCACGCCAAGGACCACGGCTATCACTATCGTGCGGGGGCCCAGGATGACGGGATACGAGGGAAGCTCGGCGCCGAGGGCCGCGAAGAGCGCAGTGAGGCCTTGGGCCAACGCGATGCCGGTGCCGAGACCGATGGCGCTGGCTACCGCACCGACCGCAAGTGCTTCGCCGAGCACCGAACGGCGGAGTTGGCGGGCTTCGGCTCCGATGGCTCGCAGCAGGGCCATCTCGCGGATGCGTTGGCCTAGCACGATGGCGAACGTGTTGTAGATGATGAAGATGGAGACGAACAGCGACACGATGGCGAAGCCGAGGAGGACGTTGCCCACAAGGGTGATGCCTTCGTTGAACTCGGCTTGTTGTTCAGCGGTGAGGGTGGCGTTGTCTATGACCTCGGCTCCGGTGTTGCCGACAAGCGACTGGATGTCCCCGGTCACGGCGGTGAGATCGGCTGCCGGCTCGGCGTCGACGCCGATTGAGTCGACTGTGCCGGCGGTTCCGAACAGGGTCTGGGCTTGGTCGAGTGAGACGTGCATCAGCGTCGCCCCGACCGTCGTGTTGTTGTCACCGAAACTTGTGGTGGCCACCAAGTCGAAGCCCTCCATCACCCCGAGTGGGGTGATCAGGTCGTAGGACTGGCCGACCACGAAGCCGTTTCGGGCGGCAGCGTCGCGATCCATCGAGAATTCGCCGAGCTCGTCGGGCGCGGTGCCATCGACGATCGTGAACGAACTCAGGGCGGGGTCGTCGATCCAGCCGCCCATCAGCTGAGGCGGGCCGGTGGTGGAGATGGTGGTGCCATCGGCCTTGACCGGCTGGACGGAGTTCTCGTCTGCCTCGACGAAGCCAACGGCGTTGTTCACTCCGTCGAGCGCCGCGATCTCGTCGACTAGAGCGATGTCGAGTGGGAGCGGCTCGCCGAAGTCGCTGGTCGGACGGACCTCGAGATCGATGCCGGCGGTGATCTCCTCGGAGAGATCGTTGAAGGTGGAACGGAGCCCGTCGGAAAGAACGAAGCTCGCTACCACGAAGCTGACACCGAGGACAACCGCGAGAGTCGTCATGGCGAGCCGGGCCTTGTGGGCGACGATGTTTCGGATGGTGAGGCGGATCATGATCAGTTGCCCAACGCCTTGAGGCCATCGAACACCGTGTCCGGGGTGGGTTCGCAGAGCTCGCCGACCACTCGACCGTCAGCCAAGAAGACGACCCGGTCGGAATAGGAAGCTGCGGCGGGGTCGTGGGTGACCATGACGATGGTCTGGCCCATCTCCCGCACCGCGCGGCGCATGAAGTCGAGGATCTCGCCCCCGGTGGCGGTGTCGAGGTTGCCCGTCGGCTCATCGGCGAAGATGATCCGAGGCCGGCTGGCCAACGCTCGGCTGACCGCGACCCGCTGCTGTTGGCCGCCCGACAGCTCGCTGGGACGATGCGCGACTCTGTCTGCGAGGCCAACGGTGGCGATGACCTTATCGAGCCAACCCTGGTCCGGCTTCACGCCGGCCAGATCCATGGGGAGCGTGATGTTCTCCTGAGCGGTCAGGGTGGGGATCAGATTGAACGCCTGGAAGATGAAGCCGACCTGGTCACGTCGCAACAGGGTCAGTTGCTGCTCGCTCAGCGTCGATAAGTCGGTGTCACCGATCAGCACCTGACCCGCGCTCACGGTGTCGAGACCAGCCAGGCAGTGCATCAGCGTGGACTTGCCCGACCCCGACGGCCCCATGATGGCTGTGAACTGGCCTTCGGCAAAGTCGACATGGACATCATCGAGGGCGTGGACCGCGGTGTCGCCGCGTCCGTGGATCTTGGAGACACCGAGGGCCGAAGCCGCTCTGAGTCCGGAGGCGCCGACGCGTGCCGGGGAAGGATCGAGGACTGTCATAGGGTGCCTTTCAGGCGAAGACGAGTTGGGTTCGGGTCGTCCGCTGTCTTGACGGGACTTCCCGGGAACCAACCTCATCGTGGCCAGGCAGGGCAGCTGACACATCGGCTGATCGGTCAAAGTGCCTTGGCCTTTCGGCCAAGACGTCGCCCAAGCCTCGTTGAGTCGAGCCACACGCGCCGATCGCGGCGCAGAACAGCCTTCTACGAGGGCTGCGCTGGGAGGCGCCCGGTTTCGAAGGCCCACATGGCGATCTCGACGCGGTTGCGGGCGCCGAGTTTGCTCATGAGACTGGCGAGATGGGCCTTGACCGTTGAGAGGCTGATGTGGAGCTCATCGGCGATCTCGGCGTTGGTGCGACCACGGGCGACGGTGGCCAGCACTTCCTCTTCTCGGTCGGTGAGCGAGTCGATCGGTTGAGCTGGTGGCGTAGTCGTCGGCGTTTGGGAGAAC
>JAOTYQ010000356.1 GCA_029861725.1 Acidimicrobiia bacterium
ACCCGGTGTCCAGGTGCCGCCACCGACGTAACCCGCCCCCGCGGAGGTTGCGGCAGGCCTCGCCTTTGCAGCCGCGGCCGTGGCCAGTGCGGCGACACTGTGCTTGCAGAATTCGCCGTTGAGCCCGACCGGGCAGTCGCAGCGCCAGCGGTGGGCTCCACCCTCGGTCCACAGGCGGACTCGATAGCGGGTCGTACCCTCGAACATCGGCCTGCAGTTCGGTGTCGGAGAGCGTGGTGATGGTGACCCTGCCATCGGCCGCATAGGTCTGACCACGACCGATCGACTGCGGCGAGGCCAAGAGCTCCACCAACTCGGTGTCGAAGCTGTCGGCGATGCTCACAGCTCTCGAGTCAACGGACCGGGCGAGGAGCTCTCGACCATTGTTGCTCCCTTAGGCACCCAGGGCCGACCGGGCGAGCGCCGCCGACGACATCGTCTTCGGTGTCAGGGCTCGGGCGGGATCCTGATGTCGAGGACGATGATGTCGCTCCGTTGCTCGACCAGCAGCAGCGAGATCCGGAGGAGCGCAGTGCGGATCGAGAAGACGCGTGTCCCGTCGCCTCGGTCAGGCAGCAGGGACCAGGCGGCTTCGGCTTCGACCGATACCTGGTGGAGTAGGCGGTAGACCTCGCCGAGGTCCGGACCGTCCGGGAGGTGCTCGCCGGTCTGGATCCACCATCGGTTGATGTCGCCGAGGACATGGGCCGCGATGAGGAGCACGATGGCCCGGGCTACGGGATCCGATCTCAGGACCACGGGCGTCGGTGGTACCGTGCGAGCATGGAATCGCGACGGGTACCGGCGAGTGAGTGGCGGCAAATGTCCGACGAGGAACAGCGCGCCATGATCCGGGCCGGGATCACCGAGGTCGAGGATCTTCCTGAGGACTTCCGTCGTGAGGTCGAGGAGATGCTGGCTCAGCCTCGATCGCTTCCTCGCAGCGCGTAGCGTCGTCTCTCTCTCGTGCCACAGTGGTGCCACTGGCACCGTTCAACCGAAGCCCTCGGCGGTCAACAGAGGTCAACGGGCGAGGGCCGACTCGCTCGGCCACGGCCGGAATGTGGCCTATCCGTGGCCGTGTAGACCTCCTGACCTGAGGCTCCGCCTCTTGAAAACCGTTGAACCCGCAAGGGTTCCAGGGGTTCGAATCCCCTTCTCTCGGCCAAAACAGCTGGTAGCGGCAATGGCCAGGGGAACTATGAGCGACACTGAGGAACCCTACTGACCGACGCACGTCCTCCAGGACTACGTAGCGTGGGCGAGGCGGTCGACCCTGAAACTGGCGAGCTAGACCTCGAGCGCTATATCAAGATCTGTCGTCACGGTGCGGAGAGTGCGCTCGAAGATGCGCTCATACGCCCCTGTGAGCACTCTTCGCGACGACCGGATCGAGCGCACGAGCTTCGAGATGAGGCTGGCGGATCGTTGGGGTCACGCCGGCAGGATAGGGCGTCGCCAGATGGGGAGTGCCTTCGGTTTGGCCTTCCGCTGCGAGCGCGTTGGTGTCGACTTTCGGAGCGGGCAAGACGACGTTGGTGAACCGCATCCTGGCCAGCGATCACGGGCTGCGCATCGGGGTGCTGGTCAACGACTTCGGTTCGGTCGACGCAGGTGACGCTGTCGAGCCGCAGCAGTTCGGGGTGTTGGGAGTCGGGCGAGGCGCCGAAGGCCGCCCCGACCCGGTGCTCGCGCACCGGCGCCCAACCCACCCTGAGAAATCACCCCGCCGAGGTGATGACCCGTCACCCAGGACTCCACCACCATGAGTGGTGATGACCGCCCACCTTTCGTTGATCTTCCGACCCTGCCGGCAGGACTCGGCGTCATGATCTGGGCAACACTTGCGTTTCTCGGTGTGCCGATCTGGCTCGTCGTCGGCGGGCTGATCGGCGCCGTGTTCAGTCGTCACCATTTCCGGGCCCAGCCCGACGTTTTCCCGTTGCTCCTCCGCGCCGCTGGCGACGACAAGTGGCCGCGCAGGCCGGCATACGGACGCTACGTCCACAACGTGCTCGTCGTGAACCATGGCCTCGCGCAGATCCGCACCTCCGTGCACGTTGTCGAACATGTCGACCGCCTCGATCTTGGCGACACCATCTTCAAGCACATCGACGACCCGATCGCCTTCGCCATCCGGCTCGATGACGGATCCGACTACGAACTGGCTATCGATCGCGCAGACAACCCCATCCCGGTGGCGAACGAGGCGCAGTAGCGAGCGTCGGTGATGAGCGCAGGCGTCCCAGCCCGGCGCCCGTCGCCCAGATGGTGGGGCGATGTCGTCAGTGTCAACTCCGGCACGAGCAAGCAGCCACGAGACGAGTGAGTTCGAGTTCCATCTCACCGATCTTCAGTTCGTTGCGACGCCACGTCAGTACCGGGAACTGCGAGCCGAGATCGAGGATCGCTTCGGCCGTGGACGGATCGCTACTGACACAGCGAGGCCCATCTCGACAGCGGTCGTTGTGCCCCTAACCCTCGCGGGCCTTGTTCTTCGACATCGATCGGAGATCCAAGCGCTCCACCGGCCGACAGTGCGTAGGCAGAAGATCCGGAAAGCGACGGTCCCGTAACCATCACTCCCAGTCCGGAACTCGGCCCTCGTCGATGCCCAACGTCGGGTTGGGTCGACCGCGGCCGGGGTCGGGGTCGGGGAGAAAGGGGTGGGGACGAACCCAAGTCATGGCAACGTCAAGCTCGCGCGGCACTCGCGGGAGCGCTAGTCGTCCTGGTCAATGGACTGGTCCGCCAAGGCTCGACGGCCTGGCCGCCGTCGGTGGTGTCCTGCGTGCGGCAGCGACCTTTGCCGCACTCGTAGGATCTGATTCGGGCAACTCGGTCGTCGGGTACTTGCAATAGGAGGCGCCATAGTCCGATGGTGCTCGGCGATCATCGTGTCGGCCCTGGTCCGACGCGCTCAGAACACGTTCTCGAGTGTGACGATGAGGATGCCCAGTCCGACACCGACCGCGCTCATGGCCAGTCGCGTCACCCAGCTGTGGTGGACCGTGGCATAGTACGTCAACGCCCCAACCGCCACGAGCCCGACGACCACGCAAGTGAGGAGCGCGCCCTCGCTGTCGAGGTCAGCGATGGCAGCCACCGTCATGATCAAGGCGGCCCCGACTGCTCCTGCGACGACCATCACCTCTTCGCGAGTGACGGACATGATCTCCGACCAGTCGGGATCTTCGCGGATTGTTGCCATATGGGCCGTTACGTTGCTGAAGACGTGGGCCCCGAGCAGCACTGCGCCAGCACCGAGTAGCCAGGCAACCGCGATGGCCGCGCTCTCCTCGTGATGGATCAGCTCGCCGACAGTTGCGAGCGTCAGAATCAGCCCGTAGATAACGTGGGCCAGCGCCACCTCGTCTCGCCGGAATATTGACTGGCGCCCGCCGCCCGATGAGTGCCCGATCTCAGATTCGGTCATGACACCACCGCTCCTTGCGCATCGAACGACCGACCCGCCGAGGGGCATTGCTCGTCACTGGCGCCGGCCATTGTTGACACATCGTGAAAGCTCGGGCGAGCGGCGATGAGCGCCAAAGCTCAATGAAGGCCGTGACCGTGACAAGAGTGGGGAGCCTCGAGGAAGCTGGGTCAGCTCCTAGCGACTCTCCCACGGCGAACGGTCTGAAGTGCCCTCGTCTCACGGCGGGGATTCTTCGACGGCGAAGGCGAGGCATCTCAACGACCGCCCCGCCTCACGCCACGCCGCCTTCTGGCGCCACGCCTTGCGGTTCGTCGGCCCGTTCGACGTGCTGTACGTCGCATCCGTCTCCGTACTAAGGGCATTTGCTTCTCCTCGTATCAAGCAGGCGGGCGGACAGTCATGCGGCTCAGTCGACGAGCTCGGCGCCAGCGACGACACCCATGGCGATGAGCGTCTCCGGGTTCAAGAAATCCTGGACGATCGCTATGCCCCCTTGGGCCCTGACTGCGTTGCGGAGGGGGATGGCCCACCGATGCTCGAGCACGGCGATCAGCGCGCCGCCGCCGTTTGGAATGTCGTCACCAATGGTTCTGATTGCTTCCTCATCGAGCCCGTATTCGTACTCGTGCTCGGCCAGGAGCGCCGCTTCGAACGCGCCGGCCTCGAGGCCCTCGGAACCGACCGCACCCAACCCGAGTAACCCCCCGACCCATGCGGCGTAGGTCATCCTTTCGTCCACGGTCAGATCGCTGAGTTCTACCGCAGCCAGCTGGCCATCTTCCGATTTGTACACGCCGAGCAGATCGACGATCCTGACCAAGCCCTCGTCGCCCAACATGTTGAGCTCCTCGAGAACGCTACCGTCGATCGTTGGATGCTCGAAGCCAATTACCACGAGTTGGAGAGGTCCCATTTCCATCGCGGTCACTCCAGTTCGGTTCGCGAATATTGTTCTCTTCGAGTGTGCTGTTGTTCCAGTTCGCGGTCATCGCCCTGGCAGGGGTGATTCGTAGGATCACCCTACGGAAAGCGACGCTCCGACAGGGTCAAGAGCGCAACCTTCAGGCGGCCTGGGTCTGGCCGCGGAGCCAGACGTCGAGCTGGCGGTTGGGCATCTCGATGCCTGCGATGTCCAGTGCTTCTTTCAGCCTCAGTCGGAGATGGCGCTCGAACCGGCGCCGCTCGCTGGCGGCCACCCACACCACCACGCAGATGTTCACGGCATCGTCGCCGAGCTCGTGAATCCATGGGACCTCTGGGGGGCGGCTGATGTGCTCCTTCCAGTCTGGTCCGCCGGCGGCCTCTTCGGCCGCCCGGGCGAGCACCGACATGGCCTCCTCAAGATCGGCGGCATAGGAGACGCCTATGAGGATCGAGGCCCGGGAGCTGAGCTGGTTTTCGTTGGCGACTCGGCTGATCTCGCTGTTCGGTACGTGCCACAGGGTTCCGTTGTTGTCTCTGATCACGGTGGTACGCAACGTGACTCGTTCTACGTAGCCGTTGACGGATCCGACGTCGATCCGGTCACCGACGCCGAATTGGTCCTCGGCCAGCATGAACAGGCCACGGAGCAGATCCTCGACCACCGACTGTGCACCGAAGCCGATGGCCAGGCTGAGCACGCCAGCCGACGCGATCACCGGGATGAGGCTGATCCCGACCGCCTCGAGCATCATGATGGTGGCTGCTCCGTAGACCAATGCCGTCGACAGGCTGCGCAGCAGTGACCCGATCGTCTCGGCCCGCTCCTCGGCCCGTTCCACACTCCGATCGGTGACGTAGTCCTCACCGTATTCTTCGGTCGCAATGGCGAGCTTGTCCATCGCCCGATCGATGAGGCGTCTCATGATCCGGTTCAAAACCACCGCAGAGACGGCAATGACAAGGGTCTTGATCGGCACGCCCACGACCCAGCTGATGCCTTCGGCGACCAACTCATTGTCAGTCCATTCCAAGAGGACCTCACAGAACGGTCCCTGGTTCCCACAGGCCACGTCGATCTCGGTGGTGGCCGCCTCGGCGGGCTCTGTGGCGTCGCCGTTCTCGGCGGTGTCTGTGGCCTGGCGGAGTAAGTGGTACATGGTGGATCGACCTCGCGCTTTGACCAAGGACTCGACCGGCTGGCACTGCAGGTCGGCCGGGAGGGGGCTGTCGCCGTCTTCGTCAGGCGGTCTCTCTGTTGCCGTCGGCGACCGTCTCTCGGGCTAGATTCTTCGGGCCCCGAACTCAGGACCTTTGTGACGGGTTGTGCTGCCCCGAGAATCTTGAAGCAGCCCGAAGGGTTGCTCCTAGGTCTCTGCTTGGCTCGGCTTTCACGCTCAGTACGTGAACTGACAAGAGACGTTGAGAGCCGTGAGCTGATCTAAATGAGAGCGCCGGGCTCGGGAACGGGGTGCAGGAGTGGCCGATTGAGGAGGTCGCTGTAGATGAGGTCGCTCATGGCTGCGATGCGGCCCTTTTGGGCAGGGTCATCCCAAAGGTTGTTGCGTTGGCGGGGGTCCTCTTCGACGTTGTAGAGCTCACCTTCGGACCCGGCATAGGTCTCAGTGCGCTCGTATACGTTGCAGATCCAACCATCGGCATAGACGGCGTTCATCTTGATCTGGGCGTCGGGAGTGTAGCTCTCGTATTGGGTGAACACATGCTCTCGACCCTGGGCTGCAGCATCGTCGTCCGATACAGGCAGCGGGCGTCCCTCCATCCAGTCGGGTACATCGACACCCGCTATCTGACAGATCGTGGCCGGGATGTCCAGGAGGCCGACGGGAGCCGTCACGGCGGCGGGGGCGATCCCGCGACTGGGGGCCGGCTGCCACATGAGCGTACAGCGGGTCACGTTGTCGACCAGGGCCGGCCCGATGAACAGCATCCCGGTGTCGCCGTCGAGGCCGCCGTGGTCGGGGGTGAAGATGATGTCGGTGTCGTCCAGCCAGCCCTTGGCCTCGAGATGGGCCATGACCCGCCCGATCGCATCATCAATCAAGGCATTGG
>JAOTYQ010000357.1 GCA_029861725.1 Acidimicrobiia bacterium
GCTCGTCGGCGAGACGGTCGGCCCCTCGCCGGCCAAGAGCGCTCGGGCGGCCTCGACCGCGTCGCGGGCCTGGGCCCGGAGCACGGCGGCGTCATCGGCGAGTCCTGCAGCCTCGGCGGTGTCGGCCTCGGCGAGCAGCTCCTCGGCCTCGCCGAGCAGCTGGACGACGGACTTACCGGAAGGGTCGTAGTCGGTCGGGGGCTCGGGCTCGGGCGGATCTGGAGCCGCGGCAGCTTCGGCCTCGTCCTCGGTCCCGGCGTCGACGTCGACGTCGACCGAGCTATCGGCCCCGTCGACGATCGCCGACAGTGCTTCGTCGAGCGACTCGCCCATGGCGATACTGTCGTCGTTGACCGCGATGACGCGGGCCAGCTCGGGCACGGCCGTGGCGCTCGCCGCCTCGACGTAGACGGGGCGGATGTAGACGATCGTGTCGTCGACGAGGAGCAGGGTCATCTGCCCGAAGGTGACGACCGACCCGATCTTCTCCTTCAGGAACTCGGTGAGCTCGTCGTTCTTACGGATCTCGGAGTGGACGAAGTCGGGCGCCTCGACCCTGCCGCTCGGTATCCGGTAGAGGACCAGTTCACCGTAGTTCTCGCCAGGGTCGGAGCGAGCCATCATGATCCCGGTCAGCTCCGGCCGAGCCGTCGTCGATCCGGCCTCGCCAGAGCGGGGAACGAACGCCCGCTGCAACACGAACTCTGGCTCGGTCTCGCCCGGAAGTCGGGTGACCAGGTACTGGGGATCCATCGAGCGCGAGTTGGTCGCGTTGTCGCCCTCGCCTACCTGCGCCTCCGAGCGGGGCTGGGCCGCAACCGACCACGCGACGTCGCCCTGGATGAGCTGGACCGGGTCGGTCACCACGTACGTCGACCACATGTCGGTCTGGACCTGGAAGATGTCTTCGGGGTAGCGCAGGTTGTCGAGCACGTCGGCGGGGATCTCGTCGTCGTCGGCGAACAGGACCGGGAACGCCTTGGCCCACGCCTCGAGCAGCGGATCGGTCTCGTCGACGATGTAGAGCTTGATGTCACCGTTGTAGGCGTCGACGACCGCCTTGACCGAATTGCGAACGTAGTTGTACCCACCGGAGAGGTCGGAGCCGACGAGATCGGTGTCGACGGTCTCCGAATACGGGAACGAACTGGTCGTCGTGTACCCGTCGATCACCCAGAACAGCCCGGTCTGGGTCATGACCGGGTAGGGATTCGAGTCGAATCGCAGGAACGGCGCAACGGTCCTGACCCGCTCGGCCACATCGCGGTTGTAGATGGCGATCGACTCCCCTGTGACCGACGGCGAGATCAGCGGATCGAGCTCTCGGAACCGGAGCGCGAAGGCCGTGCGGCGGAGGACCGAGCCCAGCTCGACACCGCCCTCGCCCTCGTAGCGGAACAGCCGCGACTCGTTGTCCTGCGTCTGGAAGTCGACCTCATCGCGTGCGGCATTGACGATCGCATACCCGTCGAAATCCTCGCCGAAGTAGACCCGCGGCTGCTCGAGCGCGGTCAGCTCCTCGGCAAGGCTGTCGTCGACTCCGACGTCGCCGAGCTCGCGCACCAGGAAGCTCGGACGGCCGTTGGGGTCGACTTCCCACCCCGAGGCCACCGCCGCCCCATAACCGTGGGTGAACACGATGTGCTGGCTCTCCCAGCCCTGGTTGACCTCGTTGACGCCGAGGTCGAGCCCGCGGATCGACAACACGACCGGTCTGAGCTCGCCGTCGATGCGGTAGCGATCGACGTCGAGCGGGTCGGAGAAAGCGTAGAACGCCCGCTCGCCCTGGCTCCTGGTGAACGAGTCCCGGGCGAGCACCGGGTCGACGAGGGGCACGTTGTCGAGGACATTGGTGTATTCGTCGAGCTCGGCCTGGCTGACGCCCGCTTGGTAAGCGAAGTTCTCGATCCTCAGGCTGTCGGCGTCGAGCCCGTAGGCGAAGCGGGTGGCGGCGATGTTGTCCTCGACGAACTCGGCTTCGCGGGTGGATGCCTGCGGCTCGACCCGCAGCCGCTGATAGATCGCCGGAAAGATGCTCCCGACGAAGAGGTGGCTGACCGCCCACAGCCCGATGGCGGCCATCGGGAGGCCCCATCCCTGCCGCCGGATGTTGGCGAGGAACAGCGCCGCGCCGAACAGCGAGATCAGGGCCAGGAGGTTGTAGGCCGGGAGCTGGATGTTGACGTCGGTGGCGAGCGCGCCATCGACTGGGCCCCGCGAGGAGTTGAGCAGCGTGTACCGGTCGAACCAGTACCCGGCGGCCCGAACCACGGCGAGGGCGGCCAGGAGCATCGACAGGTGGAGCTTGACCCCGGACGTGACTCGTTCTAGCGGGGCCGCAGCCCGGATCCCGCCGTTGAGATAGTGGGCCACTGCGACCACGATGAGTGTGAGCACGAGCGCCGCGAACAACCAATCGACGACGAAGGTGAGGAAGGGGAGGGTGAAGACGTAGAAGCCCGCGTCCTCGTCGAAGAGCGGGTCGATCCAGTCGAAGGACCCGCCGTTGCGGAACAGGAGCCACTCCTGCCACTGGGACGCGGTGTTGGCCCCGGCGATGAGCGCGAACGCCGCAGCCAGCCCGAAGCGGAGCTTGCCGGCCCGGCTGCCCACGATCTGGTGGTAGCGCTCGATCAGGTCTTCCTCCGGTGAGGCCGGGCGGAAGTCCGGAGCCAACCGGTCGGCCAGGACGAGGTTGCCCCACAGGATGAGGAAGAAGATGAGCGTGAACACGGCGACCAGGAGGATCTGAGTGCCGAGGATCGTGGTCCAGACCGACCCGAATCCGAGCCCGTCGAACCACAGCCAGTCGGTGTAGGTCCGGGCCAGCCCGTTGGCCGAGAGGAGCAGCAGGAAGACGATGCCGAGACCGATGAGGATCGGCATTCGCAAGCGGGACGACCGCACGTTGTCTCGGACCGTCTTCATCTCCTGACGAGGCTACCGCTCCGTCGGCCGCTTCGGCCCTCGGGTCAGCCAAAGGGGATCGCCAGGCAGCGGCAGCCCGGCATGGACAGAGGTCGGGCGTGGCCGCTCGGGAAGTCGGTGCCCTTGGCCAGCGCCGCCGACGCGCTGTTGTCCTCACAGATCGGATCGGGATCCAGTCGCGGGTCGGTGACCCAGAGCACGAGCCCGTCGCGATCGACCGCGTTGAACAACCCGAGGGCGAACGCCTCGTGGAGGGCGTCGTCGATGAGGTCGGGTAGCAGGGCGTTGCGGAAATCGCGGTAGATGGCGCGCACCGGATCGAGGATCGCTTCCCGATCGTGATCGACGGTCGCCTCGATGACATCGATCGTGGGCAGGCGGAGGTTGTCGACGATGTGCTTCGCCAGTTGTACGCACAGGTTGTCGAGGGCAGCCACCGGCTCGTCGCTGCGCCCGAGGAGCTCGCCACCGGCGGCGACCATGTCGCCGAGGGCGGGTCGGAGGGCGGTCACGTAGCCGTCGAGCTGGTCGTCGAGGGTCGGGAGCTCGGCCGCGCCGATCGGGCCTCTCCCCGCCCGCAGCCGGTCGAGAACGTCGCTCTGATCGTCATTGACCGCCCGCTTCAGCCGGCGCCGGAATCCGGCCGTCGACCGGGTGAGGGCAACGTCGCGAGCTTCGAACGGGGCGGGCAGGGCACCGGCGAAGGGGCTGTTGCGGGGCAGGTCCCCGCGGGTCGCGGTGCGGTGGAGCGCGCCCGACTCGGTTCCGAGCACAGGATCGGCGGCGAACCCCAGCTGCTCGAGCAGGTGGTCGCCGTCGATCGGACCGTGGACGATCGGGCCGGCCTCCGAGGGGGCCGCAGGCTCGCCGTCGACGACTTCGAGGCCATCGTCGGGAGTGTCCTCGTCGACCAGCTCGTCGAGCGTGATCACCTCGACGGTGTCCTCGTCGTCGGAGGCCGCTACTCGGGCCCCATCGTCGTCGGCCGGGTCATCGCCGTCAGGGGAAGCGAGCTCGTCGCGCTCGCCGTTCGCCTCCTCATCGCTGGGGTGCTCGGATTCGAACACGCTCAGCCGGAGTGTGTCATCGTCGTCGACGCGCTCTTCGAGCCCGACCGCGGTCCCTGCTGCTGCGTTGGCGTGGCCGTTCGTGGTGCGGGCACCGTTGGCCATCGCCGCGCCTGCTGAATCGAAGCCGGTCCCGTCCGCTCCGCTTCGCTGGAGCTGCGAGACGAGCTCGGCCACCTCCGTGTCGTCGGAGGCGAGGTCGACGGCGGCTTCCTCGCTGAGGTCGAGCTCGGCCTGGTCGGGAACCGCGAGTTGGATCTCCGACCCGACCTCGTCGAGCTCGGTCCGCGCCGCGATCAACGCTTGGGCCAGCCGATCGCGTGCCCCGGTCAGACGGTCGAGGTGATCGCGGTTGGCCCGTCGGCGACGAACGAGATCACCGAGGATCTCCTCCCGGAGCCCTTCGGCGTCGACCACGATCTGGTTGGCCCGCTCACGGGCCGCGGCGAGGTCGTCCTCGGCCTTCGCCGACGCTTTGGCAATGATCTCCTCGGCGTGGGCCTTGGCCTGCTGGCGGCTCCGCTTGGCGTCGGCCTTGAGACGGGCCTGACCCTTCCTCGCGTCGGAGTTGGCGGCGGCGACGATCTCGTCGGCTTCGGTCCTTGCCGCCGCGAGGGCCGACGCGGCTTCGGTGGTGGCCGTCGCCGC
This sequence comes from Acidimicrobiia bacterium, assembly GCA_029861725.1. Classification (GTDB taxonomy): domain Bacteria; phylum Actinomycetota; class Acidimicrobiia; order Acidimicrobiales; family SZUA-35; genus CADEDH01. Next base: position 4,644 of record JAOTYQ010000357.1, read on the forward strand.
TTCACGCTCGGCTTCACCGGTGATGGTGGCCGCCTCGTCACTCGCCCGCTGCACGATGTCGGCGGCGGCCGATCGGGCTGCCTCGACGATCCGGGCCGTCTCGTGACCCAGCTGCTCGATCAGCTCAGCCTCGTCGAGAGGGCGCTCGTCGTGCTCGGGGACGATCGGCTCGGGCTCGGGGGGCTGGGAGCGCAACAGCTCCTCCAGCTCCTCGACACGGTGGCGAAGCTCCGCTGCTTCGTGTTCGGCCTCGGCGGCCCGGATGTGAGCGGTGTCGTCGCTCTGGTCGACCGAGCCGAGCAGGCCGAGTTGCTGGGCTCGGCCGACGGCGGCCGCCAAGCGGGTCAGGTAGTGGCGAACGGCTTCCTGGTCGTAGCCCCGAAAGGCGGTGGGAAACGCAGCCCGGGCAATTTCCTTCGGATCGAATTCAGCGCGACCGTCAGATGCCATCCCCAAATGCTACGGCTCTGGCGTCGCGAAGTGCTGGACACCCGGGCGAATGGTCAGGACGGGTTGGCGGCAGCGAACTCCTCGACTGCTGCCACCTCGCCCCCTAGCTCAGCCAAGGCGGCGAGGGCATCATCGAGGTCCTCGACCGGGATGATCTGCAGCGAGTCGCCGGCCCTGTCGTACACCCGGGTGAGCTCGTCCTCGGGCAGGCCGGCCGGCACGATGAACGCGTCTGCGCCGAGGTCTCGCACTGCGGCCGTCTTCTGGACGACCCCGCCGACGCTCCCCACCCGGCCGCCGGCATCGATCGTGCCGGTGACGGCGACGGTGGCGCCACCGGTCAACTCCCCCGCGGTCAGCTCGTCGAGGACGGCCAGGGTGAACGCCAGCCCCGCCGAAGGACCACCGACGGAGCCGCTGTTGATGTCGACGGTGAAGTCGAAGGTCTCGTTGAGGTCGATCCGATCGGTCGGGCCAACCCCGAGGAAGGCGGTGTCCGGGTCGTCGTCCTTGGCTCCGAGTACCACCGCGACCTGGCCACCGCTCCACACCCCGACCTCGGGATCGAACAGCTCGATGTCGAGCACGACCTCGTCGCCGGGACGCCGCTGCCCGAGGATGTCGATGAGATCGCCGGTGTTGGTCACCGGCTCTCCATCGATGGCGGTGACGGCCGTGCCGATGTCGAGGACTGATTCGGCTGCCGCGCCCGGGACCAGCTCGAGGACGATCACCCCGTCGGAGGTGATGGCGTCGTAGCCGAGCTGCTCGAGGGCCACCGCGATCGCCACCGCTTTCGAGTCGTTCATCAGTTGGAGATTGAACTGACGGTTCTCGTCTGGCGTCCGGCCGTCGAGGATGACGTCCTCTGGGACGATCTCGGTGTCGCCGTCGGCCTGGAGCCACAGATACTCCCACAGGTTCGGTCGCTGGCGGACCCTCACCGTCGTCAGCAGCAGCTCGCCCTCGCTGGGGTACGACTCGATGCCCTCGACCACGAGCAGCGGTTCGGTGTCCCGAGCCGAGCCGGGGACGAGGGCGACGTACGGAACCTTGAAGAGGAGTCCGGCGAGCACGGCGGCGGCGATGAGGAAGCCGATCATCCCACCGACCCACTGCCACATCGCGCCCCGCGTCGACCTTCCGTCGTCGACGCCCAGAGTTAGACTGTTGGTGGTCTCGTTGTGGGTGACCCCGTTGCTGTCCAGGGCTCCGCTGCGATCAGGGGTCCCGTCGCTGTCCGGCGTGGCTTCCATCGTGCTCCTATCGGACCGGTGCCGAATGGATACAGCCGACGCTACTGGTCAAACCCGAAAGGTGATGA
>JAOTYQ010000358.1 GCA_029861725.1 Acidimicrobiia bacterium
TGGGGTCGGGGTCATAGTCGAAGCCGAAGAAATCGCAGACCCGACGCAGCGACAGGGTGCCGGTGCGGATCATGAGCTGGGCCTCGGGCGGGGTTGGCAGGGCGAGCGTCGAGCAGTACAGCGAGGCGGCGTCGAGAGCCAACCCGGCACCGGTGATCCATGATCTGGCCGGGACCGGCGATCGGAAGAAGACGAGCATCGGGAACGAGGTGTGGGTCTCTTCCACCTCGACGAACCAGTTCTCCCAGTCGGTCCAGAGTTGCATCAGGGCGTCGAGGTCGGCGATCGCATGGCGCCGGATCAACATGGCTTCGGGGGTCGCCTCACCCTTCGCATCGGTGGCACGAAGATGGAGCTTGGCCACTTCGGTCTCGCGATGCGAGAACGCGCTGTAGATCGTTGGGAGGAAGCTGATCAGCAGAGCGATCAGCCCGAGCCCGACGAGGCCTTGGACGATGGCGATCAGCAGGACGGTGAGATCATCGCTGGAGCGGAAGCCGAGCGTCGTGAGCGATGAGCCCGATAGCACGAGTGCGTCACGGTAAGGCGTCACGCCCAACGCCCAGTAGACACCCGAACTGCCGACGATGACACCGGCCGCCCAGACCAGCGGCAACACCACGAGCGCGGTCGGCGCGAAGCGGGCTTTCACCGCGTCCTGAGCCTCCCAGTCGAGTCGCCGGTCGGCAACAAGGTCGAACAGCCGACGGACCGCGATGAACGTGGCGCGGCCGATCGCTGTCTGCTCGCCGCGGGGTACGACGACGGTCCGAACGGCCGAGCCGAGGGTGACCAGCGCGACCACGGCACCGGCGATCCCCACGAAGATCCTGATCGCGATCACCGCCGAATCATGACAGACGACCAGCGCCTGCGGTGGTTGGCTACTCGGTCCAGGCCTCGTGGTCATGGCCAGAGCCCGGGCCTCGCGCCCGAGTCCGGCGAGCATCGCTGGTTTGGGCGCGTGTCGAAACTACTATCCGCAGCATCGAAGCGAAGCCACCGAAGTGAACGACTGCTGGGTCGAAGGAGCTACCGATGTTGAGAGACATTCTTGCCGGGCTGACCGGACTGGCCTTCGTGGCCATCGTGCTACTTGTCACCACGTTCCCGTCGACCTGGCTGCTGATGCTGTTCCTCGGAAACGTGGGTCTCGGCGTCAGCTACTGGGGAACGTTCCCGCTGGGGATACTCGTCAGCACACTGATCGGCGGCTCGACCAGCGGAGTGTTCGTCAGGACCGTCTAGCTGTCCTCCGGCTTGGTCGCGGCGTGGCAAGGCCCCCCGGGGAGCTGAACCGGGTCGAGGAGCACGAGCTGTAGGAGCGGCCGGTTCTCGTCGTGTTACCTACCAGTCAGATGCGGAGCCGGTGTCGGCTTGGATCTGCTGCCGTCGTTTGGCGTCCAAGCGCCACACGAAAGCCGCAAGCAGGCCGACCAGGCTGGCGAGCCCGACCGCCGTCGCCACGATCGGGAGCAGGGAGGTGTCCCCGGATTCATCCCCGGGCAGGGCGATCCTCGCCGGCTGCGGCGCATCGGCGGCGTAGGTGAAGAAGTATCCGCTGGTCGTGTAGTCGGCGTCGTATGAGGTCATTTCGTAGAAGACCTGATATCGACCGGGGAGCTGGAGCGGGTCGTCCAGCTCGAAGCGGACGATCTCCCCGTCGCTCACCGTGGTCACGCCGGCGATGGGTTCTCCGTTGAACGAGAGGGTGACGATGGCGTCCGACACGGGATCGAGGAACGCTAGATCGACGAAGTCGATGGTGCCGCCGGCTGTTTGGTCGGGACCGGGCGACGCCTGGAGCAGCGCGGTGTGGGCGCCGACCGGTGCCATCCAGAGTCCAAGGGCAGCCGTGAGAACCAGGGCCATGACGGCGATGGTGGGCCGGTGGTCGAACCGCCTCCACCGCGAGAGCCTGGCTGTTGGGTGAGCGTGGACCCGTCCGATCGCGGAATCGTACTCGTCTGGGGTTTCTCTCCGGCCGCCGGGAGGACACCCCTTGCTGCCGAGGTTCGACGCGTTCATCAGTCCTGAACCGTGCCGGCGGAGCCTCGGCGACCGCGGAGAACGAGACCGGCTGTCGCCACAGCCGCGATCGAGGCGATCGCCACGGCCGCAATGGCGGCGATACCCCTACCGTCGAGGCCCCCATCGTCCTCCGCGACTTCGAACGGCGGCCTGACCGGCCGTGGTCCCGCATGGGAATCGCCGCCAACGTCGGCGTAGGCCGCCAGGAACGAGCGCTTGGTGAACACACCGTGGCCTTGATCGCTGCTCCATCCGTCGTACGCGTCGGGCCGGTAGGCGACTCGGCCCGCTGGATAGTAGAGGGCGAGCATCGGCAGGTCCTGGGCCAGGATGTCCTGCGCCTGATGGATCAATGCCAGCCTGCTCGGCGCCTCCGCTGGTTCGTCGAGCGCGTCCTCGACCACCGCATCGAAGGCGGGGTTTGCGTAGGCGCCGAAGACGTCACCGACGCCGACGGCACTGTGGAACAGGAAGAAGAGGTGGTCGGGATCGTCGTGGGAGTGGGCTTCGAGCTCGCCGATGAGCATGTCGACAGGGGGCGGCCCGCCGCCATCGTTGCCGCCGGCGGCAGTGATGGCCGAGGTGTCGAGCAGCTCGATGCCGATGCCGACGCCGAGTGGCTCCAGCTGCTCGGCCAATAGCTCTGCGGCTCGAACATGGCTTGGCATCGAGCCGCTGACCCCGACGGTGAACGACATCGGTTGACCATCGGGACTCACGCGGGTGCCGTCGCCGGTCGCGGTGTAGCCGGCGGCGTCGAGCAGCTGCGTGGCGGCGATCTGGTCGGACAGGTGAGCGCCGGTGGGGTTACGAGTCCAGGGCGAGTTCGGGTGGGTCCAGGTGTCGGCTCCCAACCGACCTTGGCCGCCCTCGACGACGTCGAGCATCACGTGGACGTCCAGGCCCAAGCTCACTGCCTGTCGCACCCGCTGGTCTTGTAGCACCGGTCTGCTCATGTTGAACAGGAGGTACACCGACTGGTTGCGAGTACCGCCGATGATGTCCAACTCGTCGTTGCGCTCGATCTCCTCGGTCAGCGCGACCGGGACGTTGCGGGCGACGAGGTCGAGCTCGCCTGCTTGGAGAGCGGTGAAGGCCTCCTGATCATCGGGAATCACCGAAACGAGCAGCGTGTCGACGAGCGGAGCACCCAAGAAGTAGTCCTGGTTGGCTTCCAGCCGGTAGGAGCTGTCCGGCTGGTAGTCGACCATCCTGAACGGCCCGGTGCCGACCGGGAGCGAGGTGCTATCGGCTCGGGGATCTTCGATCCCTTCCCAGATGTGCTGGGGCAGGATCGGGAGGTCACCACCGGGCAGCAACTTGAAGGTGGCGACGGGATTGGCGAACGAGAGCTGCACGGTGGTGTCGTCGATCACCGTGGCGGACTCGAACACCGGATGGAGGTACACGTGGCGGCCGTACCGGCCGGGGCCACGGTCGTCGCTGAAGTACTGAAACGTGAAGGCCACGTCGTCGGCGGTGAACGCCTCGCCGTCGTGCCATCTGACGTCATCACGCAACGAGATCGTCCAGGTGCGGAAGTCTTCCGATGGCTCGGCGCTCGTGGCGAGCCACGGCTCGGGACTGAGCCGGCTCTGCGACCAGAACAAGGTGTCGTAGACGAGCATCGTGAAGTCGTGGGTGAGCGGCTGCGCCTGCGGCGCGAGAAACGGGTTCAGGTTCTTCTCCGCAGCGTGGAGACCGACCCGAACGACTACCTCGTCGCCGTTGTCCTGTGCGGCCGCCGCTGAGGTGAACATGGCAAGCAGCAGGGCCAACAAGAGGGTCGGGAGGGGCCGGACACGCATGGACGCGCATGCTACCTGGCCAACACCTGCCGTCGCGACGGCGCCGCCCCCCAGCTCAGCGCGTCGAAGAGTCGCTGCCCGTGCCCTGGGACTCCGCATCCTACTTCTCACCACTTCTCCTGCACCGCAGCGCCTTGGCTCGGATTCTCGGACGTGCACAAAACCACCGGTGCCGAGGGCAAGTACTCTGCCCTCGGCACCGATGTTGTGTGACAGCTAGCCGCCCGACTGCTCTGGTGGGGCAGGCGCCTGGTCCGGCTCTGGCTCCGGTGGTGTCACCGGGTCTGCCTCGGGCTCAGGCTCGGCCGCTGGTGCCGCCGGGTCTGCCTCGGGCTCAGGCTCGGCCGCTGGTGCCGCCGGGTCTGCCTCAGGCTCGGGCTCTGGCTCGGCCGCTGGTGCCGCCGGGTCTGCCTCAGGCTCGGGCTCCGGCGGCATCGTCGGAGCAGGCTGCTCGGGCTCGGGCTGGACAGGGGAGGCCAGCGGATCGATCGGAGGCGGCGTCGGCTCACCGAGGCGTCGGCCGGCGTAGGTGCTGCGCCGCTCCTCTTCGGTCAGGTGGCTGAAGTCGAGCGCCGGCGTCTGACCGTAGAGGACCCGACGTGCGGCCTCGGCGAGGTACAGCTTGTTGTTCTTGTTCTTGTTCCTGACCATCTCGTTGCCGATGTCGCGTGCCTGGGCGAGGCTGGTCGTTGGAGTCAGCTGCACCCTGAACGATCCCAGCACGTGGCCCGTGTGCGAGCCGTTGTTGTTGTTGGAGATCATCCAGATCTGGAAGACGCCGTCGCCGAGGTGGGCGGCTTCGGTCCAGTCCTTGTCGAGGGTGTGGGTGTAGCCCATGTCGATCGTGGTGTCGGGGCTGAGCACCTCGTCGATGTAGCCGAAAGGCAGCGGCGAGTGGAGCAGGTGGTTGATCGTGTCCTCCCGCAGCCTCTTGTCCATCGCATTGATGTCGACACCCGTGAGGATCATCATGTCCTCTTGGGTCCGACGGTTCAGGTTCTTCCAGTCGTTGAGCTCGGTGAGCCGCTTGGCGACCTTCCGCTCCAGGTTCTCGCCGGTGGCGTCGGGACTACGCTCGAGCACGTCGTCGATGGCCTGCTCGATGACGGGACGCTGCCCGGTGATCGGCGACCACGCCCGGATCTCGTTGGGCCCGACCCGTTGGTAGCCGCCATCGCGCGCCTGGCCGGGCTCCATCACCTGCCTTCCGAGAAGGGCGACCGTGTGCTCCACGAAGTCGTGGACGTCGTAGCCCTCCTGCGCGGCTCGACTGACGTAGCCTCCGTTGTTGTTCTGGTTGTTTTCGGGCTTGGGCGCAGGGGCAGCGTCATTGGCCGGAGCCGGGTTGGCCGGGGCCGGGTTGGCCGGGGCCGGGTTCTCGGCTGGAGCCGGGTTCTCAGCCGGCGCCGTTTCGTCGGCCGGTGCCGTCATGGCCGCCGGATCGGCCGGTGGGGCGTCGCTGGCCGGAGCAGCTGCCTCGGTTGGCGCTGGCGCTGCTGACCCGTCCCGGGCCACTGGCAGGGCGATCGACCGCACCTCGGGTGCAGCTGCGGGTTGCGCTGCCTGTACTGGTGCGGAACCGCCGGATGCGTTGTACTCGGCAACGGTACTGGCATCGGCGGCGGTGATCTCGAGGCCGTCGGATCCTCCTCCGGAGTCCGACGGTAGCCATGCGAGTGCGGCTCCAACGAGTGCGAGCGCCGCGATGGCTACGAGTACCTGGGGGGCAGAGGGATACCGACTCACTGCGGGACCGTCCCTAAGGGTTATTCCGAGGATTACCGTTCCCCGGAGGCCGGCTGCCCCGAATGGGCACCCTAACAGCTCACGCGGTGAATGCCTAGGGTTGTTACAGATTTTTATGACGAACGGGTTGCGGCTGCGTCATCGATTCGGCGCGAACCCGCAACGTGGCCGGCCGGTGGCAGTGCTCCGCGCTGACCGAGAGGTCGGTGTGGTCCATTCGGGGCGCCCGGTTCGACCCTGGTGACCAGCCGACGGGCGTCGTCCGATTTCTAGGCTGTCGTCCGATTTCTAGGCTGTGGTCATGATCGAGCGGTTCGGCCCATGGCACTGACGAAGTGGCAACCACCGGCGCTGCGCCACGAGGTCGCGGTGGACGGCCGAGTCACCTGGCTGGAGCTGTTCTTCGACCTCGTCTACGTGGCGGCGCTCATCCAGCTCGGCGATCGGTTGTCCAGCGACGTGTCGTGGTCGGGGGCGGCGGCGTTCGTCGGGTCGTTCGTGATCCTGTGGTGGACCTGGACCGGGACGACGGCGTTCACCAACCGGTTCGCCGTCGATGACATCACCCATCGGGTGCTGGCCTTCGTGCAGATGTTCGCCGTCGGGAACATCGCGGTGCTGGCGGCGACCAATCCCGAGAACTGGGAGCGCTGGTTGGCTGTCGCCTACGTGATGGCGAGGGTGCCGCTACTGGCGATGTATCTGCGGGTGCGGCGGTCGATGCCGTCGGCTCGACCCATCGCCGACCTGTACCTCCGTTTCTTCGGCGTCAGCGCCGGACTGTGGTTGCTGTCGATCGCGGTGCCCGGCCGCGCTC
>JAOTYQ010000359.1 GCA_029861725.1 Acidimicrobiia bacterium
GCCGGTGCTGGCCCACACCAAGACCCGACGCCATCACGTGGTCGAACTCGACGCGCAGACGACCAACGTCCTGGCCGCCCACCGGGACCGGCGCGGCGATCCTGGTCGGGATGGTTTCGTATTCAGCTCACCGGCCGACGCGACGGCGGCGTGGAAGCCGAACTGGGTGACCAAAGCCTTCCGGCGGGCGGTGCGCGACGCCGGGTTGCGTCCGTTCCGGCTCCACGACCTGCGTCACTTCATGGCGACCGAGATGCTCGAACGCGGTGTGCCCGTAGCCACCGTCTCGGGGCGTCTCGACCACCGACGAACATCGACCACCCTCAACTACTACGCCCACGCCACCCCCAGAGGAGACCGCACCGCAGCCGAAACCCTCCGCCAAGCACTCGACCACGCCCGCCACCAAACGCGAACCGTACACAAGCGCTGAGATTATCGAGCTGTCACTCGGGGCACGCATGCCGCCGGGAGTGCAGCGCATCGGTTCGTGATTTCCGAGCGACATTATCGAGCTCAAGCTGACCGGGCTGGACCAGGACCGATCGTCGCGAAGCAGAGTTGCTGATCAGGGGTGACGGCAGAGTCCGTTAGTGATCAGGTAGCGGCGGTCGTGGCACTCGGAGTCTGCGGGTCCGAGGTCAGCCCTGGGCTTGCCGCCCGTTCGCTGCCTCGGCGATGACGGCCGCGATTCGGCTGGCCCGCGTTGCTGGCCGCGCTGCGCTGACGATCCACCACAGCATCTGCTTGCGGGCGCTCGGGGGGAAGCGGTCCCAGTTGGCTCGTGCTTGAAGGTGGTGGTCGAGCGCGGTGGCGAGGTCGGCGGGTTCTTCGAGGTCTTCGACTTGGTCGGAGATGGTCCACCATCCGTTCGCCTTCGCCGCGTCGATCGCGGCCCGTCCGGTGTCCGTCATGAGGCCGCGCCTTTCCATGTCGGCGGCGCGTTGGCGGTTGAGTCGGGACCAGGGGCTCTTAGCCTTGCGGGGGGTGATCAGCTGGAGGCCACGGTCGTCGTCGAGGAGGGTGGCGGTCGAATCGATCCACCCGAAGCAGATCGCTTCTTCGACCACTTCGGGGTAGGGGCATCGTGGTCGGCCGGTGCCGGTTCGCCAGGAGCACAGCCACACGCCGCGGGTCGTCGCGTGGTTGTGCTCGAGCCACGATCGCCATTGGGGCCGAGTTTCGACGTGGTAGATCGGGTAGTCGAATCTCCACGTGGCGGGGTGGTCGGACGCTGACGGTCGGGGTTGCGCAGAGGTCACGTATGTCTCCGGTGTCGAGCGGAACGGCCCCTTCCCGGATGCCGGCTTATCACCTCGCGGTCAGGATCGGCGCTGGGATGTGGCCATCCCAGCTCAGGAAGCATGCCCTCCGGTCAAGCCGGAGGACATGCTCGACCTTGCAGCGCTCTGGGCCTAGGTGGCGGCCTGTTGTTCCAGCCACGTCAGAATCACTTGGTTTGCTTCTTCGGGCTTCTCTTGTTGGATCCAGTGACCGCAATCCAGGTTGACCACTTCCACGTTGGGCACGAACTCTGTCAGGTTCTCGGATCGCGCGACCAGATCTCGGTCGCCGTAGATCATGAGTGCGGGCTGTCGGATGATCGGATCCACGTCCGCCAGCAGGTGCCAGTTGCGGTCAAGGTTCCTGTACCAGTTGATGCTGGCCGTGAATCCTGATGATTCGAAGGCCGAGACGAAGACGGCCAGCTCGCTGTCACTCATGAGCGGCTCACCGAGCGGTGTTGCTGCTGTGGCGAGATTGATCATCCGCATGCCTGGTTGAGGCTCACTCGGGGGCTCGTTCTTCCGGTACAAGTTGCGAAGGAACTGGGACGTGTGTTCGTCGAGCACGGCGTCCGCGACGCCTGGCTGTCGATTGAAGTGGACGAAGTAGAAGTCGCTACCAAGCGTGGCCTCCATGAACTCGATCCACGGCTGTTCTCCGCGTGCTTGGTAGGGCAGGCTCAGCGCGACCACCTTGTTGACCCGATCTGGGTGCAGGAGGGTCAGTCCCCACACGACGAATGCTCCCCAGTCATGACCGACGAAGGTGGCATCTTCGTATCCGTAGTGATCGAGCAGTGCGATGAGATCGCCTGCTAGGTGTTCGATGTCGTAGTCGGTCACCTCGGTCGGGCGAGATGAGTTGCCATAGCCCCGCTGGTTCGGGGCGATGACGTGGTAGCCCGCTGTGGCAAGGGCGGGGATCTGATGACGCCACGAGAAGGCATGCTCTGGCCAGCCGTGGCAGAGCACAATGGGGTTCCCTGCGTTTTCTCGGCCTGCTTCGAAGACTTCGAGTTTCACGCCGTTGACCGAAACAAGGGTGGGCTTAGGAAAGTCGGTTGGATTGAACATTTGCACGTCCTCTATGTCTTCTCGGGGGATGTCTTGACGGAACCCGACCCTACGACTCGTTGCGGACTAGTGTCCGCAATCGGTGAGAAGCTTGGGCGATGACGACGATTGCCAGCAGTGCTGTTCCCTTCGTCAGGGCGAAGAGGACGTCGTCGGGATCACTGGTCATCGTAAGCAGCGCGATGGCGGTGATGAGGGCGATGACGGTGTTGGCCCATTTGTTGATGTGAGCCGGCAGCACATGGTTGAGCACGATCATGAGGAGCGGGATCTGCATCACCAAGCCGGCTCCGACGAGGAGTTCGTCGGTGATGTCGGTTCCGTTGAGCGTGCCGCCTCGGACTTCGTCGATCCATCCAGGTTCGACGATTTCGTGCATCTCTTGGACCAGCGTGCTGAGCTGGACGAAGATCCAGAGCGACGACAGCGTCGCTCTTGGATTTGTCGGGCGCTCTAGAGGCGCTTGTCGGTCTTCTCCTGTTTGCAGTTGATTGGTCATGCAGAGATCGTCGCTCGGCCCAGTCGAGGCTCGGGTCAGCCGGAGTCGTCTGCCAGTCGAGCCGATTGCTCATTGTCCGTGAGTGCCTCGAGGGTGGTTCTGATGTGTTCGAGGGCGTTGCGCCCATCAAAGGGCAGCTCGCGGTGTCGCTCGCGAACGTTGCGACTTTCTCGGTCCTGATCGATTCGTCTGGTCTCCTCGCCGATGAAGGCGCCGAGGCCGGCACTGTTTCCTTCGGTGAGGCCCGCGGCGTCGAGGTGTCCGAGGCTGACAGCCGCCGGCTCCAGTCGGTTGATGGCGATCATCATCTTGATGAACTCGAGCGCGAGGAGTCCGAAACTGCTGAGCTGGTCCAGTTCGAGGAGCTCGGCGGCATAGTTTCGAAGGAGGATGAAAGCGTCCTGGTGATCCCCTGCCCGGAAGAGCGTCGCTGCGTGGAGCGCCTCGTTGGGCGAGTTAGTCCGAGTGGGTAGCGTGATGTTCGCAGCCTCGGAGAATAGGTCCGCAGCCTGCGGATGGTCCGAGCGGATGGAAGCGATGGATCCGAGAAGGAAAAGGACCCAGTTGAGCAACGTCGGTGGGCCGTCCCGGCGGAAGACCTCTATCGGTTGCGTCGCCGATCTCTCGGCCTCGTCAAGGTCACCTACAGCGAGGAGGCTGCCGACCTGGAACACCTGGTACAGGGCCGCGAGGTCGGGGGCGTTCGTCTCCCGGGCCTCCTGAATGGCTGCGGGAGCGAGCCTGATCACCGAGCGATGATCGGCGGCTACGAAGCTGGTGATGAAACGACCCTGAGCGGAGTGAGGTTCGCCGTACCTCGTTGCGAGATCGAACCAGACGCTCTGGCTGTTGGTTGTCGTGTGGCCGAGTGCAGCCCACACAAGACCGTCGTCGATAGTGTCGAGGTCGTCCGGATCTGACAGGCGCAGCATCTCCTCGGACCAATGGGTGATCTCGCTGTAGCCCCGTCGGAGGAACGATTGCCAGGCGATCGGTCCGAGCATGCTCCGGATGCGAGCTGTATCACGAGTCGCAATGGCCCAGTCCATGGCGGCTCGCAGGTTTGGCCAGAGTGACTCGAGCAGGCTGGCGCCCTCGATCTCACGCTTGGACAGCAATAGCTGGTGGGCCCGTTCGATCTCCGCTTGCACGTGATCGGCGTGACAGGCAGCGAGATGGCTGATCTCCCCTGCTGCGGCCAGTTGCTCGTTCGCGTACTGCCGCACGGTTTCGAGGAGGCGGTATGACCGGTTAAAGGACCCGCTGTCGGCAATGATCATGGATTGATCGACGAGATCGCCAAGGAGCAGGCCGACGTCGGTGGCGTCGAGGTCATCGCCCGATGCGACATGTTCGGCGGCGCGGAGATCGAAGCTTCCCGAGAAGATGGAGAGCCGACGGAGCAGCTTCTTGTCCTCGTCGGAGAGCAGGTCGTGGGACCACTCGATCGCGGCCCGGATCGTGCGGTGCCGCTCGACCGTGCCACGACGTCCAGCCGTCAAGAGACGGAGCTGGTCATCCAGACGGGTGAGTAAATCTTCCGGTGTGTGGCTGCGAATCCGGGCGGCGGCCAGTTCGATCGCGAGCGGGACACCATCGAGGCGGCGGCAGATTCGCTCGACTGCTTCTTGATGTTGAGTGATGTCGAATCGGTGCTCCAGCGCGGTCGCGCGTTCGGCGAAGAGGGCGACGCCGGCGTCCTCGATGCTGAGCGGTTGGAGCGCAATGAGCTGTTCGCCGGGGATTCCGAGGGCCTCTCGCGTCGTTGTGAGCAGGCGCAGACCGGTGCACTGCGCGCTCAACGTTGCTGCGAAGGACGCTGCGCCGCGGACGACATGTTCGCAATTGTCGAGGATGAGCAGACCAGGCTTCTTGGCTAACCACCTCGAGACCGCCTCAACTGGCGCGATGCCGGTGATGGCGCTGATCCCGAGGGCGTCAAGAGCTGCCCGGTCGACATCTTCGTTGTCGGACACGCTGGCGAGATCGATGAACCAGACCGGTGAACCGCCCACATGGAACCGAGAGCCCGCTTCGATCGCCAGTCGTGTCTTCCCGATACCGCCCGGCCCGACGAGGGACACTATCGACGAGGTCGCCAGCTTTCGCTCGACAAACGCAAGATCGTCGGCTCGTCCAATGAGCTCCGACGATGCGATTGGGAGGCCGGCACGGTGAGCTCTCCTGCCGATAAGTGAGGGGAACGATGCTGTGCCGAGCTGCGAGACCTGGTGTGCGGGCTCATGATCACCAATGACGTGCGAACCGAGGTCCACGACGTCGAAATCGTTGACGAGTCCCGCCGCTCTCGTAGAGAGGAGCACCTGTCCATCGTTTGCGATACGGGCCAACTGTTCGGCGAAACGCGGAGGTTCGCCGAGGTAGCCGCCGCTTCGAAGAGTGACATCGCCGATGTCGATACCGACGCCACTCCTTCTGGGGTGTGGTTCAGACTCGAGTTGGAGAGCATCCAGCAACGACAGAGACCACGACGCGGCGTCGTTCGCTGAGTGGAAGGCCACACGAACCGTTTGGTCGTCGACGCCGAACACGTGTCCCCAATGTTCAGGGGCGAGCTCGGTGGCTGCGTCTATGAGTCGACTGACCGCATCTCGGTCGGCTCCACGATCACCCCTTGGCCGTGTGTCGGGTGCGAGATGGACGATCGCCATGGCGACGGTTCGGGTTGGAGCCTGCGAGTCGCTTGTCAGTTCGCTGATGGCGTCGAGTTCGTCGGCTTGGTCGAGAATCCGCGCTTCGAGCTCGCTCAGGCGTCGGCTCGGTTCGACCCCCAGCTCTTCCACCAGCGTGTTTCGGGCTCGTTGGAATGCTTCGAGAGCATCCGCTTGTCGACCCGCGTTGTAGAGGGCGGTCATGAGAAGCGCCCACAGGCCCTCACGGAATGGGTGGTTCGCCGTCAGTTCGGTGAGTTGAGGAATTGCCTCGGCGGGGTTCTTCTGCACGAGGCTGCCGAGATGTGATTCGAGAACTCCAAGCCATTGCTCCACCAGCCCATCCACAATCGGAGCGAAGCCTCCGCCCTTGAGCCCCGCCATGGGCTCGCCTGTCCATTCGTCAAGTGCTGCCGGAACATCTCCAGACGACAGATGCGATGCGAAACGCTGAACGTCTACGACGTGTGCTGGGACGTCGAGGCGGTAGGCCGTCCCGCTGCGGACGATTGCTTCCTGCCCGAGTGCCTTCCTCAGTCTCAGCACGTACGTCTGGAGCGTCTTCTCCGCCGTCCGTGGTGGAGCGGTGTCCCACAGCAACTCGACCAGCCTCGAGATGGAGACGCTAGATCCGGCATCCAAGGCAAGTGCGGCAAGGAGCTGCTGGCACTTCGTCGGGCCAATGTCGAGTTGGCGTCCGGCACTGTCGAACGCAGCAACTCCACCGAGGAGCCGGATATTCACGTCGCATCACCTCCTCGCTCAATCAACCGAACGATGACCCCACTCTGACATGTCGCCGCCACGATCGGGGCCCCGACTGCTACGACGCCTCTGAAGGTGTCGGCGCCGGCGAACAGAT
>JAOTYQ010000017.1 GCA_029861725.1 Acidimicrobiia bacterium
GCGCCGGGCCCGGAGCGGCCGAAGGGCGGCAGTGCCACCGACGGCAGCGAACACGAGAGCGCCGACGAGGAGCGCAGCTCCGGTCGCGCCCGACCTACCCGCATCGACGGGTGAGTTACCGGTGTGGACTGCGGTCGGGGACCCATCGAGCCCGTCGATCGTCTCGGTGATCACGTCGAGGGTGTCGTCGTCGAGTGAGCCAACGGCGTAGACGATGAGCGCAGAGCCCTCGGTGACTGGCAGATCGGCCGGGCCGATCACGACCGGCTCGGTGGCACCGGCAGGGACGACCGAGGCTGTCACGGTGCCGGCAGGAAGATCGGCAGCGGCCTCGCCAGCGTTGGCGATGCCGCCGAACACGACGTCACCACCGGCGAGCACATCGACCTCGGGAGCAGCCGCGGTGTGGCGGACCACGAGTCGGCCCTGCCCGGCCTCGAGGGTCGAGACGTCATTGGAGAAGACGGTGAGGGTCGGTGTTCCGTCGGCGGCGAGGTGAGCGATGGCGGTGATGTTGCCCGAGGACGGGAGGTCGAGGTCTCCGACGTCGATGGCGACGTCGTCGGTGCCGGCTACCTTCACCTGGACCGCCGAGAGCGTCTGACCGGCGAAATCGGAGAGGTCCTGGGTGTCTTTGAAGGCGAAGCCTCCGATGGCGACCTCGCCGCCGATCTCGACGTCGACGTCGACGCCAGGGATGCCGTGGATCAGGTGGATGCGGGCCTCGCTCTGGGCCGCGGACGGGGCGGCCAGGACGAGCGATGCGAGCAAGACGGCGATCGCAGCGAAGACAACTCTTTTCAGGGGCATTGGATAATCCTTTGTCGGTGGGGAACGTGCGAGACCGGGCGTGAACCCGAAGCGTCCGGGAGCGGCTCGCCCGCTGGTCGCTATGACCGTGTTTCCCCTCCTTCGACACCGCTGTCGCCGATGGATGCAGCTGGAGCGAAAAACCTGGCCAACTACCCCGAGCTCACGGGGGGCACGCTCATGGAGCGAGCGGGGGATTCGGCCGACACACGGGATCGAGGAGGGAAATGCAGGTTGATCCCGGGTGCCGGCCGAGAGCTCGGGCGCGTCGTGCGGCAACCGCTGCTGCTCGTCGTCGGCCCATCGCCGTAGTCACCTCCGCCGGTGCCCCACCTCGGTCGCCGCACGTCGACGCCAGCGACCTCCTGACACCAGGATAGTCGACCGACGCCGACGCGCCATTGCGACCGGGCTTCGCAGCCGATCGCCCGGGAAAGGGTTGCGCAGGAGTCGCCAGTGGGCGAACATGTGTTCGATGAGGGTGCGAATTCTCCATGCTGATCTCGATGCGTTCTACGCCTCGGTCGAGCAGCGCGATCAGCCGGCGCTGCGCAACAAACCCATCGCAGTCGGAGGCGGGATAGTCCTGGCCGCCAGCTACGAGGCACGTCGCTTCGGGGTGAAGACTGCGATGACCGGTCGTCAGGCCCGAGCCCTCTGCCCTCACCTGATAGCCGTCGAGCCCCGCATGGAGGTCTACACCGAGGCCAGCCGGGCCGTGTTCGACATCTTCTACGACACCTCGCCGAACGTCGAGGGCTTGTCGATCGACGAGGCCTTCATCGACGTCACCGGCCTCCGCCGGCTCGTGGGACCCGACGAGGCCATCGCCCACTCGCTCCGGGCAAGGGTGGCCGCCGAGGTCGGCCTTCCGCTGAGCGTCGGCGGGGCCTCGACGAAGTTCCTGGCCAAGGTGGCGAGCGCGGTGGCCAAACCCGATGGTTTGCTGATCGTCGCCGCGGGGGCCGAGCTGGAGTTCCTCCATCCGCTCCCGGTCGGCAGCCTGTGGGGCGTCGGTCCGGTCACCGAGGCGGAGCTGGCCCGCGTTGGCATCCACACCGTCGGCGAGGTCGCCGAGCTCGACCCCGAGATCCTGGTCGCCAAGCTGGGAGCAGCGGCTGGCCATCACCTGCACGCGCTCGCCAACAACCGTGACCCCCGCCGCGTCGAGGTCGGACGGCGACGGCGCTCGATCGGCTCCCAGCGATCCTTCCCCGCAGGGTCCGTCGACCGAGACGGGGCCCGGCACCTGCTGCTCGAGGTTGTCGAGCGGGTGGCCCGTCGCCTACGCACGGGGCGGCGAATCGGGCGAACCGTCGTCCTGCGCCTCCGCTACGGTGACTTCGCCTCGGCCACCCGGTCGCGGACGCTGCTCGAGCCGACCAACGTGACGGCGACCATCCTCGACACGGCTCGTGAGCTGTTGGAGGCGGCGTGGCCCGAGATCGAGGAGCGCGGCCTGACCAAGGTCGGCATCGCCATCGCGGGCCTCAGCGACGACGACGCCGTGCAGCTGACGCTCCCGTTCACCAAGGGCGACCGACGTCGCCTCGACGAGGCCGTCGACCAGATCCGGGAGCGATTCGGGATCGCCTCGATGACCCGGGCCCCGCTCGCCGGTCAGCCGGTGGGCGACGTTCCGTTGCTCCCTGACTGAGCATCACGGTCGAGCGCCCAAGAGCGCGACGGCCAGGGGGCGGTTCCTGGTAGAACGACCGGGTGATCATCGGAGCGCTCGTCACTGCAGCCGGCTCCGGCTCCCGACTCGGGGCCCCCAAGCAATTCCTGACCCTGGGCCCCTCCGAGCGCTTGGTCGACCGAGCGGTGACCACCGTCGCCGCGGTGGCGTCCTGGACCGGGGTCATCCTCCCCGCCCGGCACAGCTGGGACGGGCCAACCGTCGATGCCGTCGTCACCGGGGGCGATAGCCGTTACGCCTCGATCGAGGCCGGTCTCGCAGTCGTGCCTCCCGAGATCGACATCGTGGTCGTCCACAGCGCGTCCCACCCCTTGGCCTCGATCGAGCTCATCCACCGGGTGGTCGGCGCCGTCGCCTCGGGGGCCGACGGCGCCGTGCCGTTCCTGGAGGCGGTCGACGTCGTGAAGCGCCACTCCGACCAGGGAACGTTGACCACGGTCGGACGGGAGGGCCTCGGCAGCGCCCAGTGCCCGATGGCCTTCGCCCGACCGATGCTCGAACGCGCCTTCGCCGAGACCGACGACGGCACAGAGGAATCGGAGCTGGTCGAGCGGATCGGCGGCCGGGTCGTCGCCGTCGCCGGAGACGTCGCGAACCTCCACGTCGTCGATCTGGCCAGCCTCCATCTGGCAAGGACGTTGGCTGCGGCCGACATCTCGTCGCCGGTGGCACCACCGGTGTAGCGTGCGCTGTGCCCCGCCGGTTGGCGGGGTGGAGCGAGATCACGAGGATGGGACACGATGGCCGATCGGATGAGCTTCTGGGCGTGGGGACTCGAATCGGAGGAACCGACCGACGCCGACCGGAATGCGATGGCCAACCAGCTCTCGGAGCGCTACGGCGTCGAAGTGACCGCCAAGCCGATCCCCGACCTGGCCGACGCCGAGCTCCGTCCGCCCCGGATCACGCCGCCGGACAACCTGGCCGAGTTCTGCTTCACCGATACCTACGAGCGGGCCCGGCACGCCGGCGGTGCACACTTCACCGACCGGACGCGGGCGTTCAACCTCGACTTCCCGAACCCGCCCGATGTCGTGTCCCACCCTCGGACCGAGGGAGAGCTCGAGGCGATCCTCGACTGGTGCCACGAGGGCGGTCACGCCGCCGTGCCGTTCGGGGCTGGCTCATCGGTCGTGTGGGGCGTGGCACCACCCGACACGCCGACGTCGGTCACGATCGCCATGGATCGCTTCGACCAGGTCCTCGAGATCGACGAGACCTCGCGGGCCGCCCGCATCCAGGCCGGTGTGTACGGCCCGGCCCTGGAGGCCCAGCTCAAGCCGTCTGGCCACACGCTGCGGCACTTCCCGCAGTCGTTCCGCTTCTCGACGCTCGGCGGGTGGATCGCCACCCGGTCCGGGGGCCACTACGCAACCAACCACACCCACATCGACGACTTCGTCGAATCGATCCGGATGCTCACCCCCAACGGCTGGTGGGAGTCCCGACGCCTTCCCGGCAGCGGCGCCGGTCCGAGTCCTGACCGCATGGTGATCGGCAGCGAGGGCATTCTCGGCATCATCAGCGAGGCGTGGATGCGAATCCAGGCCCGCCCGACGTTCCGGGCGACGGCCGGCGTCGTCTTCGACTCGTGGTACGCCGGCACCGACGCCGTCCGCCAGATCGTCCAGGCCAAGCTGTGGCCAGCGAACCTGCGCATCCTCGACCCGGCCGAGGCGGGACGGGCCGCCGGTCTCGAAGGCGATCAGGCCCTCGTCATCATCGCCTTCGAATCGGCCGAGCTCTCGCAGGCCGCCGCCATCGCCGCCGCCGTCGAGATCGCCCGGGGCGCTGGCGGTCATATCGACGACGACAACATCGTCATCGACGACGGGACCGGCAGCCCGACCGGCCACGAGGGCGCGGTTGGGGAGTGGCGACGGAGCTTCATCGGGGTCGACCCCGGCACCGCCACCAGTATGGGAGTGCTGGCCGACACCTTCGAGACATCGATCACTTGGGATCGTTGGCCGGACTTCGATGCAACCGTTCGGGAGGAGATGGGCCGGGTTCTGGCTGAGGTCTGCTCCAAAGGGGAGCTGAGCTGCCGGTTCACCCACGTCTATCCCGACGGTCCAGCGCCCTACTACACGTGGTCGGGCATGGGCCGCCAGGGCTCGGAGATCTCGATGTGGCAGGAGGTGAAGGACGCTGCCAACGAGGTCGTCGTCCGGGCCGGTGGCACCTCGACCCATCACCATGCGGTGGGCCGGATGCATCGCCCCAACGCCTACGACGTGCAGCGCCCCGACCTGTTCGCCGACTCGATTCGAGCGGTCAAGCGCACGCTCGACCCCAACGGCATCCTCAACCCCGGCGTGCTCATCGACCCCTGAGCTCGCTCGTGGGCGAGCGCGCGGAGCGTCACGCCGAGGAGGCCGCCGAATGCCTGGGGTCGCGTTCGGCGACCAGTTGGGGCCGACCGAGCATGAACCCCTGGGCATGGCTGCAGCCCGCGGTCCGGGCCCAGGAGAGCTGTTCGGGCGTCTCGATGCCTTCCGCTACGACCTCCAGCTCGAGGTCCCGACCGAGCGATACGAGCAGGGCGGCCAGCGATCGATCGGTCTCGTCGTCGAGGTGGGCGAGGAAGCTCCGGTCGATCTTGATCCGGTCGAACTGAATGCGCCGGAGATGGGCAACCGAGGCATAGCCGGTCCCAAAGTCGTCGATGGCGAGCGCGACGCCGAGCTCCCGCAAGCCCCGCAGCGTGTCCTCGGCTCGGGCCAGGTTAGGAATGAGCTGGCTCTCGGTGACCTCGATGAGCAGCCGATCGGCGGCGAGTGCGTAGCGGTCGAGCTCGGCGGCGACCGCGCCGACGAGCTTGCAGCTCGAGAGGTGCCGGGCCGAGATGTTGACCGACAGCTTGAGGTGTCGCCGGGAGGCGTCGGTTTTCCACGTCTCGAGGATCTCGGCGGCGCGCCCGAGCACCCAGTTGTCGATCTGTCCGATCAGGTCTGACTGCTCGGCTATCGGGATGAACAACCCTGGGGACACCAACCCGCGGGTAGGTGACTCCCATCGGATCAGCGCCTCGTAGCCGACGATCTCTTCGTCGGCGACGCGCACGATCGGCTGGAGGGCGAGCTCGAACTCGTCGCGATCGAGGGCCCGGCGGATCTCACCCTGGAGTCGAGTGGTCTCCAGCAGCGAGTCGTGCAGGTTCTGATCGAAGACGACGAGATCGTGCTCGCCGAGCTTCGCCTCGTACATCGCAAGGTCGACCCGGCGGAGCACCTCGCTCGGCGACAGCCAGTTTGGCCCCGTCGTATGGACGATGCCGGCGCTCGCCGAGATCTGGATGCTTCCGCTCGACACCGCGGCCGGCTCACCGATGGCGGCGACACACCTCCTGGCGATGTCGACCGCTCGCTCGGCGCCGTCGGGGCCGACGACGACGATCATGAACTCATCGCCTCCGAGCCGGGCCACGAACTCCCCGGCCGCCTTGCCCCGCAGCCGCTCGGCGACGTGGATGAGGACCTCGTCGCCAATGGCATGACCCATATCGTCGTTCGCCTGCTTGAAGCCATCGAGATCCAGCATGATGATGGCGAGGGGGCTCCGGTCGGACTCGGCACCCGTGAGGCAGCGATCGAGGAGCGACATCACCGCCGCCCGGTTGGGGAGCCGGGTGAGCGAGTCGTGGTTCGCTTCGTACTCGAGCCGCGACGTCATCGATCGCAGCCGGGCCACCGACCCGTGGACCGAGGCGCCGAGGGGGCCAACGACGTGGCGGCCGAGGACCTCGTCGTCCAAGCGTCCATCCGAGAGCGCCTCGGCCTGCTCGGTCACCGTCCGCAGGTTGCCCGACAGCTCGTCGAGCGCCTGGTGTACGAGGGCGATGTCGCTCGGGGCCAACCGGGGCCCGGTCGTCGTGAGGTCGCCCTCGGTGATCCGGCGGGCTCGCTGCAGCAGGGCCCACACCGGTTTCGTGATCGTGCGGACCGTTGCGATGCCGGCGATGACAGCCACCAGGGAGAAGACCAACCCGCCGACGACCGCAGACCGAAGCCGGTTCTCGGCCTCGGACTCCAGAGCGAGAGCGCCGGAGGTGAACTCAGCCGATAACCGCCGATCGAAGACCAGGAGGTCCCGGACCCGCTCGAAGCCTTGGACGTAGGTGACGATCCCGTACGGCAGCAGCGACAGCGGATCGTCGACCTCGTCGGCCGGAACCAGGTCGCCGTTGACGGCCGAGAGCTTCAGTTCGTCGTAGCTCGACTCCGTTCCGACGTCGAGCGCGCCGTCGAGGCTCTGCTCATAGGACTCGGGCAGGTCGGCCCGGAGCTCGGCGAGCACGAAGTCGTAGTGGGCGGTGGCCGTGACGAGCCGCCGGTACTTCTCGTCCCTTGGCTCGTCGTTGAACGGGAGGAGGTAGTCGGCCAACGCCCGACGCTCATCGCGCACCGCGGCCATCAAGCTGAGCGAAGCCTCGCGCGACTGGGCGATGGCGGCGAGATCGTGACCGAGCTCGATGCGGCCGACTGCGGAGTTCAGGCGAGCGGTCTGAGCCAGCAGCGCATCGGACACCGCCCCGGACATCTCGTCTCGCACCGGTTCGAACGCTGGCTGGCTCACCTCGGGAGCGGTCCGGATCTCCGCCATGGCCGATCGGTTCTCGAGCAGTCGCGCGATGGCGACGCGGTCGGCCCACAGCTCTGTCGGGACGGCCTCGATCTCGTCGAGGACGACGTCGAGGTCGCGGTAGTCCTCGAACTGGTCGAGCGCGCTGTAGCCGAGGGCCGCTCCGAGATCGCCGATGTCGACTCCCAACGCCCCCGCCTCCTGGAACCCGGCGATGGAGTCGGCCTGCACGTCGAGCTGTACCGCGGCCGAAGACAGGAGCTCGACGAGCTCGGCCTCCTGGCCCAGCTCCCGAGCGGCGAGCGCGGCCTGGCGCTCGTCGCTGGCGGCAACCAGCCCGAAGAGCACGAGACCGGCGAGCGGGAACAGGAGGAGAAGCCCGAGCCGTACTCCGATTGTCGTCGTCGGCCGGAAGCCCAGCCGCGAGCGCGATCCGCCCATGCAGCTCAATCGGCGCACTGATCGGGCTCATTGAGCGCGAGTTTGTGCGCTCCGCTGCAGCTCGGGGCCAGCACCCGGCGCATGCCCCATCTCGATCCGCCGGGTCTAGGATTTTGGCCCATGGTGCGGGCAGGGGGCCAAGGGGCGTTCGGATCGCCCTATGCCTACGCCTGGTGCGACCCGGCCAACCACGTCGACCCGACGGGCCGTGAGCCGATCACGATCGAGGAGTTCGAGGCCTGGAAGAAGCAGCAGGAGCTGTTCCAAAGAGGACCCAGGCGTGTACTTCGGCCGCACCGACGTCCCTGTCGAGGATCCCGTCTTGGGGCCGGAAGTGAGAATCGGTCAAGACTGGTTGCTCCGATCGTCGGCGAGGAGCTCCCGCTCGGCCGCTTCGCCGAGGACCCGGCGAGCGTAGGCCCACAGCAGCGACGAGCCATCGTCGATGGCGCCGTTCACTGCTGCGGCCTGGCCGTAGCTGATCCCGTTCTCCTGCCAGCTACGGCCACCGGACGCCGCGTTGAGCAGGAGGGGCTGGAGCCGATCGATGGCGTAGGCGAAGCGGGCCGTCGCCGTCACCCGATCCTCGTACTCGTGCCACCGCTCGGCGATCCAGCTCTCCTGGGTCTCCGGCAGCAGCCCGAAGATGCGCGTCGCTGCCTGTTGCTCACGTTGCTGCTTGTCGTCGCGTGCGGCCGAGTCGTAGATATATGTATCGCCGGCGTCGATCTCGACCAGGTCGTGGACCAGCAGAATCTCGACCGCTCGGACGATGTCGACATCGTCTCCGGCGTACGGGGCGAGAACGAGCGCCGCCAGGGCGAGATGCCACGAGTGCTCGGCGGTGTTCTCGAAGCGACTGCCGTCGACCAGGCGGCTGCGCCGCAAGACCGTCTTCAGCTTGTCGACCTCGAGGAGGAACTCGATCCGCCGGGCCAACTCACCGTCGACCGCCGCAGCAAGCTCGACCACCAGGTGCTGATCCATCCGACCGAGCCTAGGGCCGCCGAAATTGCGTGAGTTGACCGCACGTCGTGCGGCTTAACTCCCGCAAGAACGCCCGGAACACCGTTTGTATCAGGCATAAGCGTCATTATGCAGCACTTCTGCTCTACTGCTGTTGGCGAAGATCCCCACCAATGCGAGAAGGAGCCCTGGTCGGCGTTCCCGGTCGGCGGGGACTCGAGACCCTCGACCAGCAGCGCTCGAGGCTTTCTCCGATCGCGGTCGCGTCGAATCAACTCTCGAACGCTTCGCTCTATGGTTCGGTGAGATCGGAGCCGGCCGGGTCCCATCGGTCAGCGATCCAGGAGCTGATGGCGTCGGGCGATAGCAGGCCGCGACCTCGGGGTCGCACTCCCCTACCGCCCCATCGCGTGGTCACGCTAGTCACCCTTCCCGCGAGCTGGAGCACTGCCCGAAAGCCACCGCTGTCGACGGCGGCAGTCGCGACCCCGCTCGCAGCGGTCCGCTAGGAGAACCCGGTCCCCAGCGGCCGAGTACAGTGTCGGGATGCATCGGAACAGGAAGTCGTCAGCGCGCGAGCTGCGAAGCACAGCCCCGGCGTCCACACGTCCAACACGATGAGAGCACTGGTTACCGGTGCCGCTGGGTTCGTCGGAAGTCATCTCGCCGAGCGGCTGGTCGTCGATGGCTGGGATGTGATCGGGATCGACAACTTCTCCGACTACTACCCGTCTTCCCACAAGCGGCACAACCTGGCTGAGTCGATGGGGAACAGCGAGTTCGGGTTCATCGAAGCCGACCTCTACACGGTCGATCTCGATTCGATCATGAAACGAGTGGATGTCGTGTTCCACCAGGCCGGCCAGCCCGGAGTTCGCTCCTCGTGGGACGCTTTCGACACGTACGTTCTGGCCAATGTGAGCGTCACCAATCGGATGCTGCTAGCGGCCCGCGACTGCGGCATAGAGAAGTTCGTGTACGCGTCGAGTTCGTCGATCTATGGAGATGCAAGCCGATATCCCACCTCCGAGGACGTCCGTCCGCAGCCGATGAGCCCGTACGGCGTTACCAAGCTGGCAGCGGAACACCTTTGCGGCGTCTTTGCCCGCAACTACGACGTTCCCACCGTCTCGTTGCGCTACTTCACGGTCTACGGACCACGCCAGCGACCCGACATGGGGATGTATCGCTCGATCGAGGCCGCACTAGGAGCGGGCCGATTTCCGCTGTACGGAGACGGTCGACAGGTCCGTGACTTCACGTTCGTCGGCGATGTCGTCGACGCGAACATTCGAGCGGCCACACAGACCACGACCCCCGGGCTGGTCGCGAACATAGCGGGCGGCGCGGAGGTCAGCCTCGCCGAGGTGATCCAAACCATCGAGCGGATCGTCGGCCGGCCAGTCCCCATCGACGCACAGGACAGCCAGCCCGGTGATGTCGCCCGAACGGGCGCAGATACAACTCGAGCGACCGATGTGCTGCAATGGTCACCGAGCGTGTCGCTCGTCGACGGGCTGCAGCAGCAGGTCCAGTGGCACCTCCAACGCCGAGCCGTAGAGCCGGCTTCGTTGACATCTGACTGATCAAGAGCGATGAGACCTCGCGCTGGCATGACTCTCGGCCCCAGACACCGAGAGCGTCTCATGCTTCCGAATGCTGAGGGTCAAAACCGATCCGACGAGGCCGAGCATCAACCACAACAGGCCGAAGCCGAACGCGACTTGTAGGCGCGAGAAGTTGTAGACGATGACCTGAGCCAAGACGAGCAACCAGAGGATCCACACGAGCTGACGGCCCAGCAGCCCGTGGTCCGGGAGTCTGTCACGGAAGCGTACGGACTGGGCGAGCCAATACCCGAACGGTCCCAGGAACAGCACGATGCCGACCGCGCCCTGTTCGGCGAGGATCGTGAGAAAGACGTTGTGGGAGGCATGGTCCTTCTCGGGAATGTAGAGGTTTCCGACGCGGCGCTGAAATATGATGTCGAACCGATCGAAGTTCTCGTAGCCGAACCCGAACGCCGGCCTGGCCTCGAACATTCGGACCGACGCGGCCATCACCGGCAGGCGGCTGAGTGCTGACTCCTCCGAGCTCTCGGAGCGGAATCGATTCTGGGCTAGGTCGATCTGAGACTGCAGCATGCCGGACGGAATGGCGATCAACAGAACGAATGCCGTCACGACCACGAATCTACGCACGAAGCGCGGGTAGAGACCCATCAGTCCGATCATCGTGACCGCAGCGGCCAGCCACACCGCTCTGGAAAACGTGAAGGCGGCCATCGCGAATCCGGCCCCAGTACACCAAACCAGGACGCGCTTCTGCATAGCACTCCACGAATCGGACATCGCGGCATGGAGCAAGAAGACGCCCGCAGTGAACACGGTTACGCCGTAGAGGTTCGTTTCGCGGAGCGTGCCCGAAGTCCGCTCGCCTGCGCGGTTCAGCCATGCGTCGGGCAAAACCCCAGGCGAAGTCCAGGTGAGCACACCAACGAGTATCTCCAACAACAGCACGAAGATCACCAGCGGGACGAGCTTCCGCAATGCGCCCTCGTCCGGCTCCAGGAGCCGAACCAGGATGTAGAGAACGATCGGGATGAAGATCCGGTCGTAGATGTGGGTCGCCGAGAGCCCAACATCCACACCGGTATAGAGCAGCGACAGAACGGTCGCGACCAGGTACCCCACGGCGAGGACCTCGGGCCATCCGAGGCGTACGGTGAATCGCTCCCGTAGGCCGATCAGAACACTGACGATCAGCATGATGAGTACAACGACCGGCAACGCCCGGTGCACCAACCAGAAGATCCTGCGGATTGCACCGCTCTCGGTGACGGTCACCAGAGGGGTGATCGCGAGCCAGATCGCCAGGGCGACGGTCGGACGTCGATGAAGGGTGACGAACATCGGGACGGCCAGGAGTACCGCGGCGGCCAGGAACCACAGTCCTCGAGCAACGAGCCAACCGGTCGCGATGCTGCCGAGAACGCCCGTGGCGACAACCAGCCCGCGAGCACCAGCGGCGCGAAGTTGGCCGCTCTCGAGTTGTCGCCGAGCCGCTAAGTGCTGCGTGGTCATGACTTCGGCGCGGAGTCGACGATTCGATACTCGGGCACGGGTCGACCGCGTCGGTCGCGAACGAGCTCCCGCGTCCTCCACGCGGCCATCCGCGCCAGCTCGAGCGGCACACGACCGGTTCTGTATGCGTACTTCGCGATCCCATCCAGCTCGGTCGGCTCGCTGGGGTACCCGTGTCGCGCCATCTCTTCGTTCGCTACGAGCTGCACGAAGGCCACCTGACTCGGAGGTAGGATCGAGCGGAACCGTCCGATCGACGCGGTCGAGATCTGAATGCCCTCGACCGGTCCGTACGAGCTGTTGAATCCTTTCTCGGTCAGCGACGGAGCCCCGCCCATCGTCAGCATCGCCGGGTCGTAGTCCTCACCGATGAACCCGCAGATCGTGCTCACCGTCTCTTCCGGATCCGTTACGAGATCTTCGTATCGGACGATCATGTAGCTCGCGGGAAAACGCGCCTGGAACTCTTCGGCGCGATGCACCGAGGCGAGCCACTCGGCCGTTCCCGCCCCCACACCACCTCGGCGCTTCTCCCACCTGGTCACCGAGGAGGCAAACCGGTCCCGAGGATCGCGGATCATGTGGAGAATCCGAGCGCCCTCGTATGCGTTCAGGATGGGCTCAGCGAAGTTCTCGGTGTTCAGAGACTTGTCTCCCCAACGCGGCTTTCCGACGCGCTCCGCATAGTGCTCTTCGACGAGGGAGAACAATCTGGCGTACGTGCGATCGCCTGCGAGGAAGTCGCGACGGAGCCGATCTGCATCCGGCTGTAGCTTGACGATGCGCTTGTACCTCATCATCATCGCGACGCATCGCTCGAAGTTATCCAGGTCGGCCAGATCGCCATACTGGTTGTAGAAGTGCGTCCAGAGATTCGTGCGCCTCGTCATCGCGATTCGAGGGTGAGACGCCAGCATCGCGTAGGCGAGGCTGGTTCCGCTCCGCTCGAGTCCTGCCACGAAGATGGGCCCGGCTGTCATGATGGTCGTGTCCTCTTGTCGAGACTACGCCACGCTGCCATCGACGCACGGCGCGCTGGCCACGTGACGGCGAACCGAGCGCTCTCGCTCAGCGACATCTTCCCATAAGCGGTGCGGTAGCCGTGTTCGGCGAGGAGATCGGCCGCGTGCATCGTGACGAAGCGATCATCCGATCGTGGCCGTCCCTCATCCCACCGGGCGGCTGACTGCGACATCGAGTCGCTGTCGCCTACCGACTGGAAGCGAATGCTCGAGATCACGTCTCTCGCCGATTCCGGCACGTCCTCATCGATGAATCCGCACACCGTGCGAACGGTGCCTTCGGTGTCGGCAACGAGATCCTCGTAACGGATGACGAGGTAGCGACTTCCAAATCTGGCGCGGTTCGCCCGCGCCGCCTCCATGGAGGCAATCCACCGGGCGGTATCGGAGCCGAGCGCTGCCCTTAGGCGGGGGGTTGTACGCGACCGAACGTCTCGCAGGCGTCGCGGATCTCGGACCATATGGATCATGCGCGCATACGGGAAAGCCTCGAGAATGATCGATCCGTACCGCTCGATGGACTTCGTCTGGTCACCCCAGCGGATCTTGCCGCGTCGCTCGGCCACCTGCTGGTGGAACAAGCAGATCAGTCGCTCATAGGTGGGTGGCCCCGCCGAGAACTCGATCCGGAGCGCCTCCAGATCGGGCTCGAGCGCGCCGACTCCGCTGATCGCCCCCATGGCTTCGAGGCAACGACCAAGATTCCCTTCGTCGCCGAGATCGCCAAAGCGTTGGAGTATCCGGTCCCAGAGCTGGGTGCGTCTCGTGAACGATAACGTCGGAATCTCATCGAGTGCGAGCCGCAACTGTGTCTTGCCCGAGTGAGACAGGCCACCGAGGAAGATGGGTTCGGCGAAACGCGTCATCTGCCGACTCCCGGCTCGTGCGCTGGCACATTCTGACTCGTGTCGACCCGAGGACCAGCGAGACGCGGTGCGATGCGACCGAGGGCTTCCCGCCAGTACCACGCCCGCATCCGACACCGTTGTTCCGGCACGGTTCGCATGATGAACCGGGCCGACTCGCGCAATCCCAAATTGACCGGCTCCGGCTCGTACCCATGCCGCTCCATCTCCCTCCGTGCATTGGCCTGGAGGAAACGGAGCTCTTCATCGGTCATCTTCTCGTGGAAGATCCCGATGAATTCAGGAGAGAGCAGGCCCCCCCGATCGGAGGTTTTCTGTTCGGAGAGGCGTCGATGGCGCTCTGGTGCATCGAGCATTTCCCGCATCTCTGGCTCGTACGCTTCTCCGATGAACTCGCATATCATCTGAAGGGTCTTGTCGGTTTCGAGCACCAAGTCCTCGAATCTGACAACGAGATAGCGACCCGCGTGATTGCGTAGGTTTCGCCTGGCGAGCTCGGCCGAGTATCGCCATCGGGCGGTGGCAGCCCCGATTCCGCCACGACCCCCAACCGCCCGGGACCGGGCGACCACATAGCGGTCCCGCGGGTCACGGACCATATGGATGATCGTTGCGCCCGGGTACGCCTCGTACAGGTCATCGGCGAACCGTTCGATCAAGCCGGTCTGCGCTCCCCAACGTGGCTTGCCGGCGCGCTCCGCGTAGTGGATCAACGGCAACGAGAACAGTCGTCCATAGCTTGCTGGACCGTTCAGGCACTCCCTGCGTATGCGCTCACGATCGAGATCCAGTGCTCGAACTCGGTCGTAGCGGAGTACGGCGTCCACTGCCCGCTCCCAGTTCTGTGCATCATTGAGGCTGCCGAATCGTCGATGGAAATAGGTCCAGAGATTCGTGCCGATCGGGGGAATCGCGATCGCCGAGTGAGACGTCAAGAACCCGGCCAGGGTCGTCTTTCCTGATCGATCAACTCCGCCGATGTAGATCGGACGGTCGTCGTGGCCACTCACAGCGAGCTCGCAGACTCCGCCGACTCTCCCGCCCTCATTCGCAGAACTTTTCGGCGGAGCCGGCCGAGCACCATGTAGTCGTCCGGCTCGAAGCCGAAGCTCGCGAGCAGCGCGACGTACACGCCGCCGATGATCAGGACGTGCAGAGCGAGCGAGATCGTGCCGTCCGCTGCCGGAGCCAACATCGCCAACGCCAATCCTGCCATCGCAGCTCCGGCCCCGGCCGTGAGCGGCTTCCAGAAGCTGCGGTCGTATGGCCAGAGGTGCTCCAATACCAGCATCTGCACAACCGTCGCGATGTTGACGACGGCAATCGCAGCGAACGTCGCCGCAGCGGCTCCGAGGACATCCCAACGGGGAATCAGCAATGCCGCACCGCCAACCTGAACGATGAACCAGACGAGTGAGTTCACGAGCTTCAGTCGGGCGTGGCCGGTCATGTCGATCAACGAACCACAGATTCCGGTGCCGGCGTTGACGAGCTCCGCCCCGGCCAGCACGAGCAGCGCAGTCGATCCGGCGACGAACTCTGGCCCGAACAGTCCGAGAATCGGCTCCCGAAGAAAGGCGATGATGACGAAGAACGGGACACTGAAGGTGAACGTCCATCGGGTCGCAGCGGTGTAGAGACGACGGAGCGCGACCAGGTCGCCCCGATCGTGGAGCGCAGCGATGACCGGCTTCACGGCCGCGAGCAAGGACAGATAGGCGATCCGACCGAGCAACGTCACTCGCGCTGCGACAGCGAACACCGCAACGTTCGAGGCGACGGTCAGTGCACCAAGGAGCAGGATCTCGATGTTCCTCCGGAATTGCCGGAGCGTGCTCGAGAGCCAGAGCGGAAGGGCGAAACCGACGATCTCTGCCCCGTCGCGACGGGCCGCAACTCGATTCTCTTTCTCGTGAGGAACCACCTTTTCGAGTAGAACGATGATTGTCACCGAGGCGGCGAGGTCCGAGACACCGAATATCATCAGCGCCTCCATCACGTCGAGCGATGACCAGGCCACGATGATGCCGAGGAGCCCAACCCTCACGAACGTCTGAATCACGTTCTCAGCGAGAACGGTGGCGCCCATCTTGCGGAATCCGTGAGCGACGCCTCGTAGCACGTTGCTGACGGTCAAGAAGGGTAAGACGATCGCCATCAGCCGGAGCGGCTGAGCGAGGGCTGGCTCGTCGAACACCGCCGAAGCGATCTCGTCGGCGGCAACAAACACTCCCAGGCCGACTATCGCAGCGCACAGTCCGGAGAACCAGAACCCGACCTGGAGAGCACCCCAAAGCCCTGGCCTGTCATGTCGGTCCGCGAGGATCGCGATGTATCGAACCATCGCCCGGTCGAGACCGAGCGTCGAGACGCCAGCGAACACGGTAGCAACGCTGATCGCCATGATATAGAGGCCGTACTGATCGGCGCCCAGCGACTTCGACAGCAAGAGAGCGACGCCCAGACGACCGACCATCTCGAAGAGCTGACCGGCGGCCAATATCCCACCGCCCTGAGCAACCGCAAGCAGAACGCCGTCGCCTGAGGACCGTTTCATGCCGTGACTGCTGTCGTCGCCCCGGGTCGAGCTTCCCGATCTCCATCAACGATTCGATCGATCACCTGTTGGACCTGGCGGTCACCGGTGAACCGCTTGTTCCGGTACTCACAAGCCCCACTCCCCACGTCGAAGTGCTTCGTCCCGTTCCGGTTCAATCGAAGGCTGGCGCTGTCCGCCCAGCCGGCTGCGAGCTCTCGAGCTCGGCGGAGGTCGACTTCGGGCATGATGACCGCCAAGGTTCCATCACCCACGTAGGCGACAACGCCTGCTATCCCGAGAGCGCTGGAAACGCCGCGCAGCTCTTCCGAATCGGACAGAGGTTGGTCGCTCTCCCAGGGATCCCCTCGGGCCACCCGAATCATGCCGAAGCTCAGCGGTTCGCCGAAGACCCCAGCACGGGCGGACTCCTCCTCGACTCGTAGCTTGAAGTACGCATCGTTGTACAGACCGGTTTTGGTGTCGATCACATTGAGTTGGGGGAACGGTGACGTCCGAGGGCTCAGCGCCTCGATACCAATGGCCAACGCGGTTCCTACGCCGAGTCCGAGAATGATCGTGATGGCAAGGTCCAGTCGTCGATTCGGCCCGACGGGCGACCTGGGCGCTGTGGGTGGGTCGAGCTGCTCGAGCTGGAACACGTCACGCAGATCGTTGACGTACCGAACAGTCTCTTGCCCGATCTGCTCGGCATAGATAGCCGCAGCCTCTGGGTCTTCCCCTCGTACCGAGATCGAGATGATGTTGGTGCCCGTCACGACACTGGCGT
Source organism: Acidimicrobiia bacterium (assembly GCA_029861725.1). Lineage (GTDB taxonomy): Bacteria > Actinomycetota > Acidimicrobiia > Acidimicrobiales > SZUA-35 > CADEDH01. Next base: position 16,798 of record JAOTYQ010000017.1, read on the forward strand.
CGACATCGAGACCTCGCGTGTCGACGTCGGGCCCGGAGGCGAGGCTGGCCTTGGCGCGGTCCCGTATGATGTCGCTGCGAGCGATCGCCACGTAGGTGGCGTTGATCTCGACGCCGCGGATCAGGGTGTCGAAGGCGCGAACGACGTCCGAGGAGTCGACGGATGTCGGCCGAACGACATAGGTGCCCTTCGACTCGAAGATGTCGGGGCGAGACAGGATGAGCGCGGCACCGACGGCCACTGTGACGATCACACCGACTGCGAAGCTCAGCCAGTGCCGGAGGATCAGTCGGAGGTAATGCGTCAACTCCACAGCTCAAACCTCGCCATGACGCACGTTTGAACGTCGAAGCCTCAACGTACCGCGGGATCCGGTCGATCGGGAATCACCATGCCACCGGCTCTGGACGATCACCGGGCGCGCCGCCTCCGTTGCTGTCGACGAGATCGACCTCGTGCGACGGCGGTCCGAGCACGCTGCGGTCGTTGTCCTTGATGTGATCGAGCGCGCCGGTCTTGCCTCGCGCCGGGCTCTCCGTCCCGTTCGTGACATCGATGGCTCGTGCACCGACCGTGGAGGACGCGGACCCCACGGCGACCTGTGAGCCCTGATTGCGAAGGCTTTCCTGCGCGGCCTCGATGACCTGGACGACACGGAGTCCACTTCGACCGTCGGTCATCGGTTGGCTGCCTTCGATGACACATTTCGCGAAGTGGCGGCATTCGATTCGGAGAGGCTCTTCGAATTCGACGTAGGGGCTTGTCACCGATCCGTAGTGGTACGCGAACTGAAAGTCCCCGAACGTGTCGGTCTTGGGGACTGTCGTCACGTGCTTGTCGTAGATCTTGAGCTTCTCATGGGGCTCGAGATCGTCGTAGACGACCATCTTGTCGCTGCCAACCACGGTGATGCGGCGCATCTTGAGCGGGTCGAGCCAACTCAACCGGGAGTGAGCCAAGACACCATTGGGGAACGTGAACGCCGAGTAGGCAACGTCCTCGACCGAGTCCTGGACGCACGCGATCGCAGAGGTGCTCGCATGCGTCGGCGCCGCACCCAGCAAATGGATCAGGATCGAGATGTCGTGCGGAGCCAGGTCCCAGATGACATTGAGGCTCGGGTGGAAGAGACCGAGTCCCGCCCGGACCGTGTCGATGTACCGGATCGGGCCGAGCTCACCGCTGTCGATGATCTCCTTCAGTGCCCGGATCGTCGGGTGGTATTCGGCGATGTGGCCGACCATCAGGACTCGTCCGCGCTCCTCGGCCAGCGTCACGAGCTGAGCCGCATCGTCAGCCGAGGTGGTGATCGGCTTCTCGACGAACACGTCCAAGCCGTTCTCCAAGTACTCCTTCACGATGGAGAAGTGCGTCTCGGGTGGCGTGACGACGGCCACCGCGTCCAACTCCATGGAGAGGAGCTGCTTGTGATCCGAGACGACCACCTCGACTTGCGGGTGCTTGTCGCGGATCTCCTGCATCCGGGCCGGATCACGCTCCGCCACGACAACCAACACCACCTCGGGCAGATCGATCAGCGTCCGTACCAGGTTGGGTCCCCAGTACCCGTATCCGACGACCCCAATTCGAACTGCGTGCATCTAGCCTGCCCCTTCGCCCGACATGACGACTTGTACCGTCTTCAACAGAATGAGAGCGTCACGGATGAGCGACGTATTGTGGACATACTCGAGATCACGCTCGATCACCTCTTCGAAAGCGAGCGTGCAGCGCCCATCAATCTGCGCAAGGCCGGTTATGCCAGGCAGGCAGGCGAATCGGCCCATGTGGTGGGCCTTGAACATGTCCACCTCGTACGCCAGAGGCGGCCGAGGTCCGACCAAGCTCATGTCACCTCTGAGGACATTCACGAGTTGCGGCAGCTCGTCAAGGCTGGATTTCCGGAGTATCCGACCGACCCGCGTAATACGAGCATCTTGCTGGAGCTTGTACGACTTCAGCTCTCCCGTTACTGGATCGAGCGAGCCCGAGCTGAGACGGCGGTCATCGCCCGCGATGTAGGCGGCGATGTGTTGGCGATGCATCGTGGCGTCTGCGCCGTTGACCATGGTCCGGAACTTGAAGAGCCGGAACGGGGCGATCGACCACTCATGGCCATCTTCCACTTTCCGGCGTTGGCTGCCGATTCGATCCTGCACGAACAACGCCGGACCGCGTGAGTCGAGCTTCACGGCGACAGCGATCACCACGAAGAGCGGCAGCGCCGCCAGCAGCAGCAGGAGCGACAGGGTCACGTCGATCAGGCGTTTGGCGCGGTGGTAGAACCCACGACGCGATGGCGCCACGCGAACCGGCGGAGCATCCAGCGTTCGGTCTCGCCCCATCACCGCCATGCCTGCCCTCATACATGTTTCAATACTCGAGCAGCCCGGTCTGCCCTGCGTTCAAGACCAGACGGACTGTCGAATCCGACCCTCGCGTTACGTCCTACCCAACGAGTTACGTCCTACCCAACGTTGAGTGAACGAGAGCATAACCATCCACGGCAAGCTTGAGCAAGCAGCTTGCTGACCAGGGGGGACAGTCCGTACCCCGCGGTAGGTGGTGTCGCCCTCGCCCGGAGCCAGCGAACGCGGCTATCTTGGGCGACAACGTTGGGGCAGAACCGGCCGGAGACGCCAAGGTAGGGATTTCGTGCGGCGCCCTCCCGGCGAGTGAGGAGTCGACCCGGGTGATCGAGGAGAGCGGGGCGACTGCCGTTGCCGGGGCCGACGGTGGGTCTGGGGATGCGATCGAAGCGTTGCGAGGCGTGCTCGTGGACCTGGCGACGTCCAACGTTCGATACTGTCAATGGAAGAGCAACATCCGAGCTCGTGAGTCGCTGCGAGGCGAGACCGACCTCGATGTGCTCATCGATCGCCGAGATTGGGCCCGTTTCTCGGAGATCGTGGGGAGGCACGGACTCAAACCGATGAACCCGCCTCCGGGGGGAGACCAGCCTGGCATGTCCCACCTCCTCGGCTTCGACCTGCAGAGCAGCGAGCTCTTCCACTTGCACGTTCACGATCAGCTCGTGATCGGGCAGCGGGGCGTGAAGAACTACTGGCTTCCGGTGGAGGCGGAGTTCCTGACCTCGACGAGAGAGCTCGACGGTCTTCGTGCTCCAGCCGCTCATGTCGAGCTGGCGATGCTGTCGGTTCGAGCCCTGCTGAAGTATCGCTACCGAGATGCGGTGAAGGACCTGGTGGGGATCAAGACGCCGGGCATCCCCCTCGCCATCTCACAGGAGATCGACTGGTTGCTCGAGCAGACGACCGCGTCGTCGGTTGCCGGGGCGCTCCCCGGGGTACCACCCGATCTGGTGGAGCAATTCCTCGAACGGCTGGGTGAGGACCCCCGGGCGGGCTTCCTCACGATGAAGCGCCGGCTGCGGCGAGCGCTGCGAGAACATGCGCGTCTGCCGCCGATCCAGGCACGAATGTTGGCCGCCAGAGAACTATGGGTACGTAGGAACAGGTTCCGGCGCAATCCGTTCGATGCAGCCATGACAATGCCCACCGGTGGCTTGTCGATTGCCTTCGTAGGCGCAGATGGAGCCGGCAAGACCACGGCCGCTGCCGACGTCTCGAGTTGGCTCGGGTGGAAGCTCAGCGTCCGCAGGTACTACCTGGGGAGCAAGGAGCCGTCTCGGCTCAGCCGTGGGTCGTACATCGGGTTTCGCGCCTTTCGCCGCGCCCACCGCTCGGTTGGGCATCCGGACGGTCCGGTTGGCCGTGCGCTCGGGGCGGTGCGGGACGCGCTCCTCGGCCTGCACTACGTGGCGATCGCCGGCGATCGAGTCAGGCGCTATCGGGACTCGTTGGCCGACGTTTCCGACGGTCGAGTCGTCGTCTTCGACCGCTTCCCCCTGGTATCGGCAAGCTCGGAACACCATCATCGGCTCCTCGATGGCCCGCAAGTGCGGGACAAGCTGGGCGCCCCACTCGGCAGACCCGCTCGGATGATGGCGAGGTGGGAGGAGCGCCGCTACGAGGCATTCCACCCACCAGATCTGCTCATCATCATGGACGTCGACCCCACGGTCTCGATCGACCGCAAACCGGACCATCTACCCGACGTCATCGCCGAGAAGCGACGGGGAGCGGCGGAGCTTGCCGATGCGGTGGAGGCTCGGGCCGAGGGGGTGACGGTGGTCCGTGTCGATGCGAATCAGCCATTGGAGCAGGTTCGAGGCCAGGTCAGGCGGGCGGTGTGGGATGCGCTCTGAGCCATCGAGCACTGGCATTGGACCAGCACCGTTCGTCATCGAGTTCGTCGGTGTGCCCGGATCGGGGAAGACGAGTCTCGCCGATCAACTCGTCGAGAGACTCGAGACCGCAGGATTCGACGTCGCGACCATCACCAGCCTGGCCCGGCGACGAGCGGCCGCAACGACGGTCGGTAAGATCATCCTGACGATTGCCCCCCGCCGCCTGCACTCGACGCTGCTGTGGTGGGTTTTCTATGCGCTCGGAACCGGAAGTGGAATCGGGCTCTGCCAACGCGACCCTCGCCTCGCGAGGCTCGTGGTAACGAGTCAGCGACACCGACCGCTTAGCGTTCGGACCCGAGCGCACATCCTCTACTGGTTCTTCCAGCTGGCTGGCCGCTATCGCGTTCTCGTCGACAGCTCGATCGGAGCGCAAGTCCTGGTCATCGACGACGGCTTCGTGCACCGCGCCGTGCACCTTCACGCATCTCACCTCCGAGGTCCCGATACCCGATCGGTTGTCAGTTACCTGGAGCTGATACCGGTTCCCGACCTCCTCGTCCACGTCGACACCGACACACAGATCTGCTTGGAGCGCGTGGTCGCTCGGGGAGTCTGGGCCCACTCACGGCATCTCGCGCAGACCGAGCTCAGCGAGTATCTCGGAGCCGCCGCTGCTGTGGTGGGCACGGCGTCGGAGGCGATGCGCACGCGAGGAGCCACCGTGGTGGAGGTCTCGGGAACGGTCGATCCCGCGGTCACGAGCGGCGAGCTCTGCGCACGAGTGCTCACCGACCTGCCCCAGCCCGAGGAAGGCTCCATGCCCAGCGGCATAGGCCCGATTCTCAGGTTGCCTCGGAAGTCCCGCATCACGAGCTCGGTAGCCGCCCGAATGCACGATCCTGCCATTGATGAGGAGACGCTCGGCGCTGTCCTCGAAGAATTCGGCATTCCTCGGATCGGTACCGCTCGAAACATCTGGCTCAGCCGGAGGAACCGCAACGTCGTCGTTGCCACGGGAAGCGGTCGCAAGGTCGTGAAGCTCTATCGCCCCCAGTGGAGCGCGGAGACCGTGGAGTGTGCACACTCGATCCTGCGTCGGCTCGAAGACGTTCGTTTCCCGGCTCCCCGGCTCGTGCGACGCCCGCTCGGCGACGACCAGGTGACGACCGGACATGGTGTTGCCGCCGTGTTCGACTTCATCGACGGCGCGAACCTCTCGCTGCACTACCTGCTCCGGCCCGATCGGCTCGAACTGACCATCGAGGCCGGCTCGACCCTTGCAGCACTCCATCGATCGCTGCAAGGCTTCACTCCCTCTGGTCAACACCACTTGGGTTTCGCTGGTGCAGGCGGGCCCCGGCACCGCGATCTCCGCTGGTTCGCCGAGACCATCGCGGAGCTCATCGATCGATCCGGTGAGCTCACCGAACCCGGGGTTACCGCACGGGTTGGGTCCCTCGTCGCCCGGAGCGACCAGACCTATAGCTCCCTGGAGCAACTAGACCGCAAGCTGAGCGATACCTCGCTCCCTCGGCTCGTCATCCATGGCGATTATGGATTGCACAACCTCCTGTTCCGCCGAAGGCTCCCGGCCGTCCCGGTCGACTTCGAGCTCGCCCGTCTCGACTGGCGCGTCTTCGACTTGATCTCGGCGCTCGGCAAGCATCGGTTCAAGGACGGCGCGTACGACTTCGAGTCGATGAAGGCCTTCCAGCGCGGCTACGCATCGCGCTTTCCGCTGACGGAGGAGGAAAGAGCGTTGTTCCCCGACGCGTGGCGGTTGTACAAGCTGCAGGCCGCGGTGCAGTACTGGCTCTCCTACTTCATGACGGACGGACCTGCTCGGAAGCTCGACTCTGCGCTCGACGCCCTCGATCAGGCCGAATGGGTCACCGGTAACGAGACGGACCTGACCGCTCTTGTCTCCGTCGGGGCCTTCCGATGACCGGCCGCGTGATGATCGTCACTCCGAACCTCGACGTGGGAGGGGCCCAGGAGACCGTCGTCAATCTTGCGCGCCAGTTTCCCAGCCAAGGGTGGCCCGCCATCGTGCTGAGCTTTGAAGACGGCCCGCTTCGTGAGGATCTCGAGCACGCAGGAATCGACGTCGAGCTCCTACAACCGCGTCGACACTCGGTGACAGCGCTGCCGGCCTTCCTCGCAGAGATGTCCCGGTATCGGTCCATGCTTCGCCACGTCATCGACGATCGTGCGATCACCACCGTCATCACGCAAGGACTCGGCACGCTCGACTTCCTGTTCCTCACGCTCGGGGGCACGAGCACGCAGCTCTGGTGGACGATCCAGAACGCCCGCTTCATGGTCCGCGCCGAGCACGTCCCCAACGCGCCATGGCTGCTGAAGCCCAAACGTCAGGT
>JAOTYQ010000360.1 GCA_029861725.1 Acidimicrobiia bacterium
AGCCGGCAACCTCACCCAACCGGCAACCTCGACCCAGCCGGCAACTTCAGGGTCCGCTAGGCAATCGATAGTCGCTGGTGCTAGTCGTGATCGGGGCGGTCGCCGGTGGTGTTGTCGATGAGCTCGCGCATGATGTCGCAGTGGCCGGCGTGGCGGGCGGTCTCCTCGATCATATGGAAGAGCACCCGTCGCACAGAGTCACCGACCGGCCGGACACAGCGGTTCGACCCCCACGACGGGCAGGCTCAGACGGCGAGGAGGTCTCGGGCGCCCGTATCGGACGAGGGATGCCGGAGCTTCGACATCGCCCGGGCCTCGATCTGGCGGATCCGCTCCCGGGTGAGGTTGAAGTACTCACCGACCTCCTCCAACGTGCGCGGCTCGCCTCGATCGAGGCCGAACCGGAGCTTGAGTATCTCGCGCTCGCGCTCGTCGAGCGGCGCGAGCAGCCTGGAGATCTCCTCCGGCAGCAGTGCGGTGGCCGCCACCTCGAAGGGCGAATCGGCCGATCGGTCTTCGACGACGTCGCCCAGCTCGGCGTCGCCGTCTTCCCGGAGCGGCTCTGACAGCGACAGCGGCTCGGCGGCGAACCGCAGCGCCTCGGTCACCTTGTCTTCGGGCATCTCGACCTCGAGAGCCAGCTCGGTGAGCGTGGCGGGCCGGCCATACTTCAGCTCGAGCCGGGCTCGCGCCTTCTGCAGGCGGGCGAGCGTGTCGCCAGCGTGAACGGGGAGCCTGATCGTGCGGCCGGTGTTGGCGATGCCGCGGGTGATCGCCTGCCGGATCCACCAGGTGGCGTAGGTCGAGAACTTGAAGCCCTTGCGCCAGTCGAACTTCTCGACGGCGTGCATGAGGCCCAGGTTGCCCTCCTGGATCAGGTCGAGCAGGGGGAGCCCCGAGGCCTGGTACTTCTTGGCGATCGAGACGACGAGACGGAGGTTCGACTGGACGAAGGTGCGCTCGGCGTCGCGGCCCTTGCGGGCGGTACGGCGGAGCTCGCGCTTGCGGGTGGCTGACAGATCGGCGTCGGCCTCGAGTTCCTCGGCTGCTTCCTTGCCCTGCTCGATCGCCTGGGCCAGGCGGACTTCGTCTTCCTTGGTCAACAGCGGGTACTGCCCAATGTCGGTGAGATACAGCCTGACGAGGTCCTCTTCGTCCCGCTCGACGCGCTCCTTAGCCAAAGGAATCCAACCTCTCGTCTGACGACGGAGCCGGTCGGCCCCATCGCGGCACTACTGGGCTTTCTCTGAGGTTAGCCAGCCCATCGCCATGTTGTGCTGTCGAAGTCCAAAATGAGACTCGGTGTGGTAACACGCCGAGTCGCTGCCGACCTTCCCTGCCATGTGAACATGTTCTCGGCAGACGGGGCAACTCGCTTGAGGTGGCGGGAATAGCGGCCGTTTGGTTGAAGGAGAGGGCAATGAGCGATCACAACCCCGATCACGGCGCCACCGGGGGCACCGCCGAGCCGCTCGGGGACAGCGCCGGGGGACCACTCAGCGAGAAGTCCGAGCCGGGCGGGACGGAGCTCGAGCCGGTGATGGTCGTCCTCCGGTTCCAGACCGACCAGCCCGAGCAGCTCAGCACGATCCTGGCGAACTATGTGGTGCTAAGCCGGGGCCACCCGGGCTGCCGCAACGTCGACTTCGTCTCGTCGGCCACGACGCCGGGACGGTTGATGGTGGTGGAGAAATGGGATTCGGCAGCCCATCAACGAGTCCACTTCGACTCACCGGAGATGGTCGACATGGCCAAGGCTTGCGATGGGCTGCTCACGGCACCGCCGGACATCGACCTCTACGACGGCGTGTCGATGCACGACACGGCCTGATCGCCGCCACCCCCCGCGCCCGAATTTCAGGTGCTGACGGGTGCGAGGGCCCGATCGGACAGCTCGGTGATCCTGACCCAGGTGAGCCCATCGGCCACCCAGAGCTGGTCGAACACCCGGTCGGCGGCATCGGTGAAGCCGTGGCGGTTCCGGAAGTTGTACCGGAACCGGGGCTGGTGGAGCCGGAGGCCGAGCCGACCGACGCGGGCGTAGAGGTTCACGTCCCAGGCCTGCGTGTGAGCCTGGCTGACGTCGTCGTCGAGCTCGGGCGCCCCGAAGCCAGGATCGAGCCGGTCGACGACTTCGAGCAACAACCGGGTGATGGCGATCGAGGTCGCCAGCTCCCCGAGCTCCCGGGGCCGCTTGTAGTCCTCGAAGGCACCGCTGTCGACGGCGAGCACGAGCGGATCGAGCGAGGCGATCGAGAAGCGACTGGTGGCGGCGTCCTCGTCGACGTCGATCTCGAGGTCCAGCGTCTCCGGGAGCTCGGGCACGAGGGCCAGCGCCCCGGCCGCCAGGTCGGCGATGGTCGCTGGGTCGTAGTCGACCTTGGTGAAGGTGTCGGGGACGACCGTGATCACGTCAGCCCACCGCCGGTGCCTCGGCCGACTCAGGCTCGAACGAGCCGATCGAGCCGGGACCGACGACACCACCGGCGGCCAGGATCAGCTTCTCGAGCTTGGCCTGGTGGGATGCGGCCCGCTCGACCTCCTCGGGGGTCTCGACGAGCGACTGGATGATCATCTCGCCCTCCCTCCACTCCTCCATGTCGTCCATGAGGCAGAAGTTGAGCGAGCGAATCGTTGGGGCGTCGGTGATCTGAGAGGTGTTGTTGAGGTGGTAGGTGTAGGCGGCGATCAGGTGCGGCAGGAACACCCGGTAGAGGCCGACGAGCTTCTCGATCGTCTGGTCGGGACCCTCCGGCTCGCCGACCGCCTCGACGAACGCGTCCATCTCGCCGTTCGGTGGGTTGGTGAGGCGATCGGGGTTCATCTCCCGCAGCTCGGGAAGTCGCTTGTGCCACAGCTCGGAGTGGAACGCATGGTGGTAGCAGTGGGTTCCGAGCCGAAGCTTGACATCGAGCTCGGGAATGGTGGCGACCCAACCGCCCATCAGCTCGAAGATCCGCATCTCGATCCACTTGTAGTGGCCGACGCGGATCGCCGTCTCCTCGACGGTGAACGAGCCTGGCAGCTCGCGCCGATCCCAGGGGGCGAAGGGCGCCCGAGGCTTGCTTGGATCTGCCATCTCTACCTCTCGCTCGCGGGAGCTGGAGCTTCGACCATAGTCTGGCCTGCCACGACCGCCCAGACCGCTGGAACGACCCCCAACAGAGTCGCTCGGAGCTACTGCCAGCCCCCCGCTCAGTACTCGAACGGCCGGGACCGAGCCGATGTGCGGCCGGTCACCGGCCGTTCACCGACCAGTGCCAGGGCTCGCTCGGCAGGTTGTAGAGCCCGTAGCTCGCGGCGTTGCTCCGCAGCCAGAGGTACCCGGCGTTGCTGCGGCTGGAGATCGTCCGGCCGTTGTAGCGGAAATCGATCGCCTTGCCCTGCTCATGCTGCGACGCACCGGGACGGGCGGTCGGCGGCCGGCACTGCGACGACGGCATGTGGTAGATCGCGTAGTTGCTGGTGCCGCAATGGGCCCGCCGGAGACGTATCTGGGAGGCCGAATCGCGGTACCCGCCGCCGCTGAAGTTGTGCCCTTCTGAGGCGGCGTGGTCGAGGAGGCGGCGCAGGTTGTCGGCGATATCCCTGTGAACCCAGATGCCCCCAACGTTCACGATGTCGCTCGACGACGGGAAGCTCGCGCCGGACGTGGACGGGACCGGGTTGTTTTGACGCCGGGCGGCGGCCGCCGCCAGCTGGGCTTCGAGCTCCTTGTTCTTCTCCAGGATCTTGGCCGACAGCTCCTTGTCGAGCTCCGACAACGCCCAGGCCTCGGCCAGCTCTCGCTCCAGCCGCTCCTCGGCTGCGTTGACCAGATCGGCCTGCTCGTTGCGACGACGCTCCAGCTCGGCCAGGTCGTCGGCGAGCTGGGCTCGGATCTCCTCGGCCTCGGCGGCAGCGTCGTCGGCCTCGGCCTGCTCGATCTCGAGATCCTCTCGAGCCACCCGTAGCTCGTCGGCGACGCTGATCCCGTCCTCGGTGACCGCTTCCACCAGCGACTGCATCCGCACGGCCCGGTTGGGGTCGACCTCTTCGAGCATCGGCGAGCGACCCGGCGTTCCGGTCACGAACGACGAGATCGCCCGATCGCCAAGGCGGGCCTCCAGGTCCGCGATCTCGGCGGTCTTGAGGGCGACGGCCTCGATGGCGACGGCATGGCGGGCCTCGGCCGCGGCCAGCCGCTGCTCGGCAGCTGCCACCTTGGTCGCCTGCTCATTGACCTCGGCGTTGAGCACCTCGAGCGCGGCGGTCAGCTCGTCGGCCTCGGCTGTGGCCACATCGACGTCGCGAGCCTGGTCTTGCTTCCTGGCCTTGACGTCTTCCTGCTCGCTGCGGAGGTCCTCGAGCTCCTCGGCCAGCCCCGCCTCACTGGGAAACGAGCTGGCTGACAGCAGCAGGACCACGATCACGGCGACAGCGATTCGGGGCCGGACGAGTGCGAGAAAGGGGTAAAAGCGCATGATGAGACACCGGCCACCCGCCGATCGCAGAGACTAGTGCGTTGCGGTCCGAAAAGCGCGCATGGTCACCAGAGACGAGTCAGCCCCGGTACCGGTTCGTGATCGGGACCCGGCGATCCCGGCCGAACGCCTTCGGTGAGATGCGGATGCCGGGAGGGTTCTGGCGGCGCTTGTACTCGGCGATGTCGACCAGGTGCACGATCCTGGCCACGATCTGCGGGTCGTGGCCGGCTGCGACCAGCTCGGGTGCGGTGAGATCGTCTTCAACGTAGCCCTCGAGGATCGGATCGAGCACCTCGTAGGGCGGCAGGCTCTGATCGTCGCGCTGATCGGGCCGCAGCTCGGCCGACGGGGCCTTGGTGATGACGTCGTCGGGGATGACCTCCCGACCGGCCTGCTGGTTCCGCCAGCGGCAGAGCTCGTAGACGAGCAGCTTCGGCACGTCCTTGATCACGGCGAACCCGCCGGCGGTGTCACCATAGAGCGTCGAGTAGCCCACCGAGGTCTCCGACTTGTTGCCGGTCGTGAGGATCAGCCACCCGAGCTTGTTCGACAGTGCCATCATCGTGACGCCCCGGATCCGGGATTGGATGTTCTCCTCGGTCGTGTCGGCGTCCAAGCCAGCGAAGCTCGGCTCCAGCATGTCGAGCAGCGCGGCGTGCCCTGGTTCGATCGGGATCGTCCGGTGCTCGACGCCGAGGTTCTGGCACAGCTTCTCGGCATCGGCGACCGAGTGCTCGGAGGAGAATCGTGACGGCAGCAGGACCGCGTGCACCCGTTCCGGGCCGAGGGCGTCGGCAGCGATCGTGGTGACGATTGACGAGTCGATACCACCGGATAGGGCCACGCCGACGTCGGTGAACCCGTTCTTGGTGACGTAGTCGCGGGTGCCGAGCACCAGGGCATCCCAGATCTGCTCGAGTTCGGTTCCGATCGGGGCCGGCTCCGGAATGACCGGCTGGCCCTCCGCTTCCCGATCGGCGGTGAGCTCCAGGCACGGCAGCGGGTCGAGCGGCGCGAACTGGCCGCGAGGATCGAGCCGCCGCTTGCGATAGAGCGGTGGCACATCGAGATCACAAACGACGAAGTCCTCCTCGAAGAGCTTGGCCCGGGTGACCACGTGACCTTGGGCGTCGAGTATGACCGACCCGCCGTCGAAGACGAGCTCGTCCTGCCCGCCGACCTGGTTGAGGTAGACGACGTGCACCGAGGCGTCTGCGGCCCTGGTGGCGAGCATCGTCTCACGGTCGGCCTGCTTGCCGGCGTGGAACGGGCTGCCGTTGAGGTTGAGCACCACCTCGGCCCCTCCTCGCCCGAGCTCGGCAATCGGGCCCGTCGGGCTCCAACCGTCCTCGCAGATCGACAGTCCGAGCTTCACGCCGTGCAGCGCGACCAGTCCCAGCGGTGCGGTGCCGACCGAGAAGTATCGTTGCTCGTCGAAGACCGAGTAGTTGGGCAGGAGCCGCTTGTGGTAGCGGAGGACGACCTGGCCCCGGTGGCACAGCGCGGCGGCGTTGTAGAGGTCGCGGTCGAGGTCTACGAAGCCGATCGCAGCGGCGCACTCACCGGTTCGGGCCGCGATCGTGGCCAGCGCTTCGAGGTTGTCGGCCACGAAGCCCGGCTTCAGCACGAGGTCTTCGGGGGGGTAGCCGGTGACCGACAGCTCCGGGAAGACTGCCAGGTCGGCCTCGGCTTCCTCGGCCCGCTCCAGCAGGTCGACCATCTTGGCGACGTTGCCGTCTAGGTCGCCGACGCATGGATTGAACTGGCACGCCGCCACCCGGAGTCGTCGCATCGTGGATCGAGTGTACGGGGACCGGCGACGGCCCCGGGTCGGAGGGAGACCCGGGGCCGTCGGTGGGTGGTGGGAACTGCGTCTTATGCGTTTGGGTCGAGGGCGTTCGGGTGG
>JAOTYQ010000361.1 GCA_029861725.1 Acidimicrobiia bacterium
ATGTGGCCCGAAACCTCTACGGCGAAGCCGGCCAGGGCCTCGCCGACGACGCATGCGACCTCCTCGACATCGAACCCCCCACCACCCAAGAACCCTGACCGCCAACCGCCAGCGCCGCCCGACCGAATCGCTCAGTGAGAACGGTGACGGCCAGTGTGTTGAGGGCAAGGCCGGAGCGCAGGCGGCGAGCACGACTAGCGTGGCGACCGTGCGGAACGACACTCCAGCATCGCTTCAGCACGCGCGCGATGGCTGGCAGCATCGGGGCGCACAACACCCGCCGTTCGCCGAGGATCCGAGGAAGTAGCGGTCATCTGCGGTTGCCGAGTCGACACACCGTCGATTCGTCAGCGCTGTCGGACGGATCACCGTGGGGCAAAGTGATGCCGCGCGACTCGAGGAATCGGGTCACGCCATCGTAACGTCGCATTCCGTCGACGTATCGGGTGTAGTCGTCGTCGATCTCGAAGGAACGAAACGGCCCTGTTCGGTGGACCAGTCCCGGAGGAACTCGTCGAACAGTAGTCCGCGATATCTGACCGACAGCTGGGTGTTGGTCGAGTCAGCAGGCGCTGGCGCGCCGGAGCGGCGGTACGGTTGTCCATGCTCAAGCGTGAGATCGAGCCACCACCGGAGCTTCTGTTCCCTCCCGACGAGTGGCGAATCATCGAGTCTCGTTGGACGCCGCAGTACTCCGAGCGAGCTGAGACGGTGTTCGCCCTCGGCAACGGCTATGTCGGTATCCGGGGTACCTTCGAGGAGGGCCGCCCTTCCTTCGAGCCCGGGACGTTCATCGGTGGTTTCCACGAGACCTGGCCGATCGTCCACGCCGAGGAGGCCTATGGGTTGGCTCGGGTCGGCCAGTCGATCATTAATGTCCCGGACGCAACAGTGCTGGAGCTCTTTGTCGACGACGAGCCTCTGTTCATCCCGACCGCTCGGCTCCGCCACTACCGCCGCATTCTGGACATGCGCACCGGTGTCCTCGGTCGCGAGCTCAAGTGGTCGACTCCGGCGGGCAAGCATGTCACCGTTTCATCGTCCCGGGTCGTTTCGCTCGAGCACCGCCATGTCGCCGCGATCAGCTACGAGGTGACGGTCGACCGGGCAGCCCCAATCTCAATCGTGTCGCGACTGGTCAACCGAGCCGACGCCTCCTCCGGACCGGGAGACGACACCGATACCTACCCCGAAGATCCCCGGCTCGGACGCCAGCTCGACCACCGTGTGCTCCAGCCGCATCTGGCCGCCGACGACGACGGGCGGCTGATACTGGGCTACGAGGTCGCCAACAGTCACATGACACTGGCTATCGGGGTGCACCACGTAATCACCACAGCGGTCCCGTTCCGGCTCACCACCACAGCTGATCCCGATCTCTCCGAGGTGATCCTGTCCGCCGAGGCCCTGCCCGGCGAACCCATCCAGATCGTCAAGTACGTCACCTACCAGACGTCGCGCAGCGTGCCCCCGAAGGACCTGGCGGCACGCTGTCACCGAACGCTCGATCGCACCGTTGAGGAGCCGTTCGACCGGCTCGTGGAGCTCCAGCGCGTCAATCTGGACCGGTTCTGGGATCGCGCCGACGTCGCCGTGAGAGACCGCTACAACCCGGTGAGAGTGCAACAGGCCGTTCGCTGGAACCTCTTTCAGCTCTGCCAGGCGTCATGGCGCGTCGAGGGCACGGGCATTCCGGCCAAAGGGCTCACGGGTGCGGCGTACGACGGCCACTACTTCTGGGACACCGAAGCCTACGTGTTGCCGTTTCTCGCCTACACGTCGCCTCGGATGGCCCGGAACTTGCTGCGGTTCCGTCACAGCATGCTCGACAAGGCCCGCAAGCGCGCGAGCGTTCTCGACGTGAACGGTGCGATGTTTCCATGGCGCACGATCAACGGTGAAGAGGCGTCTGCGCTCTACCAGGCCGGCACCGCTCAGTACCACCTCAACGGCGACATCGCCTACGCGATCCGTCGCTATGTCGATGTGCGCGGCGATACCGGTTTCCTAGGTGAGGTCGGCGCTGAGATCCTCATCGAGACGGCCCGCATGTGGGCCGACCTCGGCTTCCACGGCGAGGACGGCCGCTTTCACGTCCACAGCGTGACGGGCCCGGACGAGTACACGACGGTCGTGAACGACAACGCTTTCACCAACCTCATGGCCCGCCTCAACCTCAACTACGCGGCCTCCGCGGTCCGTCTGCTCGAGGAAGAAGATCCGCAACGGTATGCCGAGCTCCGCTTCGAACTGTCGCTCGATCCGACCGAGCTCGATGCTTGGGAACACGCCGCCGCGACGATGTTCGTGCCATACGATCCCGAGACCGGTGTCACTCCACAGGACAACGCGTTCCTGCAACGTGAGAGATGGGATCTCGAGAACACCCCAGCGGAGCGGTTCCCGCTGATGCTCCACCATCATCCGCTCGTGATCTACCGCCAACAGGTGCTCAAGCAAGCCGACGTCGTGATGGCGATGTTCATGTTGGGCAACGAGTTCAGCCTCGAACAGAAACGGCGCAACTTCGACTACTACGACCCCCTCACCACCGGCGACTCCTCACTGTCAGCGAGCGTCCAGAGCATCGTCGCGTCGGAGATCGGCGACCAGCGCTCCGCATCCCGCTACTTCGACTTTGCTCTCCTGATGGATCTCGCCAACCTGGCGGGAAACGCGTCGGACGGCATCCACATTGCGTCGGCCGCCGGGACGTGGATGGCGCTCGTGTTCGGCTTTGGTGGAGTGCGAGACTTCGACGGGAAGTTGACGATCGACCCCAGACTCCCCCACCGCTTCGACCGTCTTCAGTTCTCGCTGCGATTCCGTGACCGCCAAATCCGCATCTCGCTCGCCCACGACACCGAGAGCTACCTCCTCGACGACGGCAAAGCTCTCGAGATCACCATCCGAGGCCGAACACACCGCTTGCACCCCGGTACGCCGCTGACGATGGAGCCTCCACCCCCTCCCGGCTGAGCATCGGGCAAGCTCGGCGCCACATCGGCGTGCGGGCGATTCCGACCACCGGACGCTGCTCGGGGCCATCGGGGCCGCGCTCCCCCGCTCACGACGCGCTGGCTGGTCGTCACACCCGACACGGAGCCTGCCGCAGTCCTCCGGCACCCGCACGCGAAACGCCTGGTCACAGGCTCACGACCGAGTTTCCGGCACCACAGGGTGCCGACCCTGTGCGGATTGGGCGCGGTCGGCGGCGGGGCGCACGCCCGGAGCGAGCACTTCGACTTGGATCAACTGCTGCCGCGAATCGTCTTGGGTGACCGGCCTTCTAGAGCGGTTGAGTCGGGTCCAGTGACCTGAGCAGCTCGGCCGACACGTCGGCGCGTCCGACGGCGTCGACACCGACCAACAGGTCGTGGAACGCAGGCCGGACAGCGATGGCCCGAGCCAGCAGATCGCGTGCCAACCCTGTTCGTCCGGTCCTGAGGGCGACCACACCCCGCCAGAACGTGACCTCGAGGTCTTCCTGACCCATCGCTTCCTGAGCCCTCAGGAGGCTGCGGTCCAACTCCTCGACGTCGACGAACTCCACCGGGTCGCGTCCGACACCGACCAGGCGACCGGGGCTGAGGACCCCCCGGACAAGCTGGCCATGGCCGTCCGAGACTCCCAACAGCCGACGGAGTTCCCCCACCGGATCGTCGGCGTGATCGACCCGCAGGTCCACCAACGTCCCGTCCTGGATGAACTCGACCGGATCAGGCCCGACCACCCGCAGTGCAGCGGACATCGCTCCCCTGGTATCCCCGCCCGCCTCCTCGGCAGCGTCCATCGCAGCGAGTAGTCGAACGGCAAGCGGGCCGTCAGCTGTACCGAAGGCGGCCACCATCCGTGCGGGAAGTTCATCTGACAGCAATGTGTTCCCGCCGGCAACGACGCCGCTCTCGGCGACATGACGGGCGTTCGGCAGACACCCCGGCCCGGTATATGCCGCCGTGGACCCTGCGGCGTCCAACACCAGGACCTGACGCTGGTCACGATTTGGGTCGTCTGCCAGCAACCGATCGATGATCCCCTCGGGCAGCGAGCCGTGTGAAGCAACGGCATCGAGGGCGCGTGGCCCATGCGCTGCACTACCGAATGCCTGTGATCCCACGGCTCCCACTCCCGGCCGCAACGTCAGGCAGCGTCGGCCGACTGCGAAGAAGTGCGATTGGACCGCTCCGCCCACCTGCCCGGTGTCCGAATCGAGTGCGAGGATCGAGTACGTCACGGGTGGCCCCTCACGACCGATGCGTCATGAGGGGATGCCCTCTTCGAGCGACGCTTGGCCGGCGCGTCCTTCCAGCGTGTAGGTGTAGGTCAGGGGTGGGCCATACGGGTTGTGGCCCAGCTGACTCGTCTGGTCGGAATCGTCGAATGCCGGGCGATTCTCGTCGGGCGGGTGCAGCGGGCCGGAGTGGAAGTGCCACATCTTCCACTCGGGTCGCCCGTTGCCGTCGTCGCGGTGGTAGATCTCCGTAGCCTTGCTGCCGAACACCTCGTCCACATTCGCCGGCTCCCAGTGATCATCGGACGTGACCGGGGAAACGCGGCGGTATTTCAGTTCGCATATCAGCCAGGCGATGTCGCTACTAACGACCAGTCGCAAGACGGCGACCGTCTGGATGAGTCGCGGTGGCCCTTGGGCGTAGTGCTCCCACAGCTTCGTCAGTTCGTCGACGCCGAAGTATGTGAACCCGTTGCGGTTGAACATCGAGAAGGCGTTGCCCGAGGGGAAACAGGCTTGCATCGCCTCGAAGTCGAGGCCGACGTTGGCTTTCCACCACTGCTTGTGGACGCGCAGGATCTCGAGACTGTCATGGTCCATTGACGTGATGGTCGGTCGTTGCACGGGGGGCATCCTTCGGGTTGCGGGGCGATTGTCGGGATTGGGAGACGAGGACGTCGTCATGTCAGCGAAGATCTTCTGGCAGTTGGCGTTCGTGCCAGCGGTGATGGTCCTCGAGGAGCGCGCCCATCCGCAGCAGCAGGCCCTCGCTGTGAGAACCGCCGATGAGCTGGACGCCGAACGGCACGCCCCGTAGGTCGGTGTGGGTCGGCAGGCAGATTGCTGGAAGGCCGATGACGTTGACCCAGTCGACGAATCCTCTGATGGCATCGGAGACGGGGCGGGCATCGGGTGGCTCTGCGGATTCGTCCAGCAGGACACCGTGGTCGGGGAAGGAACAGCCGGTGAGGGGGGTCAGCAGCACGTCGAAGTCGCTGCGCCAGCGTCGAACCACCGCTCTGACACCCGTTCGGAGTTCCGCAACTGCTCGAACGAACTGCGGCACCGTCGCGCCCTCGATTGCCTGGAGACGATCGATGACCGAGGGGTGCGCCGGCTGGGTCAGGTCGTAGTCGAGAAGGTGGCTCCACCCTGGCGCGACAACGCGTCGGTAACCGTCGAGGCCTTCGATCTGCAGATGATCGGGGCGGACGTCGATCGGTGTGTGGCCGGCTCCGACCAGGAAGGCTGCCACTTCGTCCAGAGCAGCAGCTTGAGGATCCTCGACGGTTGCACCGTTGGGTGGTAGGCGCAGCACTCCGATGCGTAGCGGCGCCAGCGGCTCGCTGAGTTGATCGGTCAGCGCTGGTCGAGTGTCGGGTCGCGGAGGCATCCACGCCTCGGGGTCGGGTGCGTCGACGAGTTCGATCATGCTTGTGGTGTCGGCGACCGTCCGTGTGAGGAAGCCGTCGACGGAGGACCAGTCCCAAGGGCCGGTTCGTTGGGGAAGGAGACCGTGCGTGACCTTCAGACCGACCAGGTTGCAGGCGACGGCCGGAAGTCGGATGGATCCGGCCATCGGTTCCCGTCGCCACCGGCACCATCCCGGCGGCGACTGCGGCCGCTGATCCGCCGCTGGATCCCGATGCCGTCGCATCGGGATGCCACGGATTCCTGGCGATGCCATGCTTCACGCTCTCGGTAGTCAGCGCCGCCGCAAGTTCCGACGATGCCGTTCGACCCATCGCGATGAAACCCGCCCACAGGACTCTGCCGATGAAGAGAGAATTCTCCGTCACCGGCGCGTCCGAGACCAGCAATGAGCTCTTGGTGTTCGGCTGCCCCGCGACCGCCTGGACATCCTTGATGCCGACCGGGAGCGAATCCGAACCCGCTGCAGCCATGCGGTCGAGGAAGTTCGGATCCAGCCACGAGAAGGCGTTCAATCTGTCGTTCAGGAGCGATGCCCGATCCCAGTAGTGCTTGGCGATCTCTGTCGCTGTGACACCGCCGCCGGCGATCGCCGCCCGAAGGTCTGCCAAGGTGCTCTGAATGGCGATCACGAGGTCACGGAGAGATGGTCTCGACTCGCGTTGATGTGAGAGAGGAGAG
>JAOTYQ010000362.1 GCA_029861725.1 Acidimicrobiia bacterium
CGATCCGGGCGCCGAGGCGGTTCGGCTCCGTCGAGCACTCCTCGACCGTGAAACCCCCGGTCGGCCCGTAGACCTCGGTCCACGTCGCGAGTGAGCTCGCAGCTCGGAGGATGAACAGCAGGACCACCGTGAGCAGGACTGCGGCGCCGATCGGCCACAGGATCTTGAAGACACGCAGGTCGAGGCGTCGTCGACGAGATGTCTGGGTGCCCACAGTCGTACGTTAGAAGACGGCCCTGGACCCGGCCAAGGGCGCCCGCATCGTGGAATCGGATCGACGAGCGATCGTCAGCCGCCGACGAGATGCAGGGGCGGCGTGAGCCTCTTAGACTTCGGGCGTCCGAGGATCACCAGCCAGCCGGAGTGAGACGTCGATGAAGATCAACTACGACCGCAGCCTGTGCTGTGGCCACAACCGCTGCTACTCGCTCGCCCCGGAGATCTGGGACGTCGACGACGAGGGCTATGCCATCCTGCGGCTCGAAGGGGAGATCCCTGCCGAGCTGGAGGAGAAGGCCCAGCTCACCGCCGACAACTGCCCCGAGTTCGCTATAACGATCGAGTCCTGACCGAACCTGCGGCTTGGCGTGAACGCGGACCACCGCCGCCCAAACGGGCAGCGGTGGTCGTCGGGGAGATTCGGCTGTGTGGTGCGGCTACGACGGGCTTGGCGTCAACCAGCCCTGGCGGATCGCCAGCCACAACAGGCCGGCGGCGACCACCGACCCGAGCAGGATCGACGCGAACGTCCCGATGCCGCTGGTGACGAGGCCGACGATGACGGCCGAGACGATGCCGAGGAGGATCGTCTTCACGAGGCCGATGTCCTGGCCGCCGGGCAGGAGAAGCCTCCCGAGAGCGCCGATGATTCCCCCGGTGATGACGGTTCCGATGAGAGAGACGAGCATGGGTAACCTCCGCCCTTCTGCGATTGGTTGCGGGTGACCCTAGCCACCGACCCCGATCCTGTCAGATTCGCGACCGCATCGGGGCCACCCCGTGCGACAATCGAAGATGGCATCGCCAAAGCGGGCTGACCAGGGAGGTTTCCGATGTCGTTTCGTCCACCGTTCAACTTCCAGCAGTGGATCGACGACAACGCCGACTCGCTGAAACCGCCGGTGTCGAACAAGCAGATCTGGGAGGACGCCGACATGATCGTCATGGTCGTCGGTGGAGGCAACGTTCGCACCGACTACCACGACGACCCCCGCGAGGAGTTCTTCTATCAGGTGAAGGGCGACATGAACCTGAAGGTCCGCGAAGCCGGCTCGCCGGCGGTCGACACGCCGATTCGCGAGGGCGATATCTTCTTGCTCCCGCCACACGTCCGCCACTCCCCCCAACGGCCCGATCCCGACAGCATCGGCCTGGTCGTCGAGTACGCCCGCAGCTCGGGCGAGCTCGATGGATTCGAGTGGTATTGCGAGACCTGCAACGGCCTGGTTCACCGGGTCGAGGTCCAGCTCAGTTCGATCGTTCGCGATCTCCCACCGCTGTTCGAGGCCTTCTACGGCGATGTCGGCGCCCGGACCTGCGGGACCTGTGGCACCGTGCACCCGGCACCCGAATGACCGACCGAGACACGACCTTGTCCGGGCAGCGGCTGGAGTGGACCACCGATCTCGATCAAGCGCGGGCCCTCGATGCCACCGACCAACTCGCTCCGATGCGATCCCGGTTCCTCATACCGACCGGTCCCGACGGCGGGCGACAGGTCTACCTCGTCGGCAACTCCCTCGGTCTGCCCACCACGTCGACCCGGCACTACGTCGACGCCGAGCTCGACCGGTGGGCCGCGCTCGGCGTCGCCGGCCACTTCACCGGGGAGCAGGCCTGGGCACCGTACCACCGGCTCCTCACCGATCAGATGGCGATGATCGTCGGTGCCGCGACCGAGGAAGTGGTGGTCATGAACTCCTTGACCGTCAACCTCCACCTGCTGCTCGTCAGCTTCTACCGCCCGACCCCGCAACGGCACAAGATCCTGATCGAGGCCCACGCCTTCCCATCCGACCACTTCGCGGTCGAGTCGCAGATCCGCCAGCGGGGTTACGATCCGGCGACCTCGCTGGAGGTGCTCGCTCCTCGTGGCGGGGAGGAGACGCTCCGCCATGCCGACATCGTCGCCGCCATCGAGCGCTCCGGGTCGGAGCTGGCGGTCGTGCTGCTCCCGGGGGTCCAGTACTACACCGGGCAGGTCCTGCCGATGCTCGACATCACCCGCGCCGCCCATGCCGCCGGAGCGCTCGTCGGCTTCGATCTGGCCCACGCCGCCGGCAACATCCCACTCGACTTGCACGACTGGGGGGTCGACTTCGCCGTGTGGTGCACCTACAAGTACCTGAACGCCGGGCCGGGAGCGGTTGGTGGCTGCTACGTCCACAACCGCCACGTCGCTGATCGGTCCCTCCCGAAGCTGCTCGGCTGGTGGGGCACCCGACCCGATACTCGCTTCGAGATGGCGACCACGTTCGACCCGATCCCCACCGTCGAGTCATGGCAACTCAGCAACGCCCCGATCCTGTCGATGGCGGCGCTGCGGGCCTCGCTCGACGTCATCGACGAGGCCGGCGGCATGACTGCGCTGCGCTACAAGTCCGAGCGGCAGATCGCCTACCTCGACTTCCTCCTGGAGCGCGTGCTCGGGGACCGAATCCAGTCGATCACGCCCCGACCCCTGGCCGAGCGCGGCGCCCAGGTCGCCTTGCGTGTCACCTCTCCCGGCCACGCCGGCGAGGACGTGCAGACCAAGCTCGAACAGCACGGGGTGGCGTGCGATTGGCGGCACCCCGACGTGATCCGGGCGGCACCGGTGCCGCTGTACAACAGCTTCGAGGACATTCACCGGTTCGTCGCCGCCCTCGATCGGATCTTGCGATGAGCGAGCTCGGCGCCAACGGTCCGATCGTGGTGGTCGGAGGCGGTCAAGCCGGGTCGCTCCTCGCCCTGTACCTCGCTCACCAGGGCCACGAGGTGGAGGTCTACGAGAGTCGGCCCGACCTCCGCCGGGTCGATATCGATGCAGGCCGCTCGATCAACCTGGCGCTGGCGACGCGGGGCTTCGTCGCCCTGGGCGACGTCGGCTTGGCCGAGACGGTCGACGCGATCACCGTGCCGATGGCCGGTCGAATGGTCCATGCCGACGGCGAGGTGACGTTCCAGCCGTACGGCCTCGACTCGGACGACGTCATCCACTCGGTGTCGCGGAGCGACCTCAATGCCATCCTGCTCGACGCGGCAGAGGCCACCGGCCGCGTCACTACCCACTTCGAGCACTGGTGCCACCGGATCGACTTCGATCGGATGGTGCTGACGTTCTCGCCCTTCGGGGCGATCGACGACGTCACCGAGGTCCCGTTCGGCACCGTGTTCGGCTGCGACGGGGCGAACAGCGAGATCCGGGAGGACGTGCTCCGAGCCAACGGCGGCCATCGAACCATCGAGCCGCTCGACCACGGCTACAAGGAGCTGACGCTTCCCCCGTCGGCCGGAGGTGGCTTTCGCATCGATCCCCATGGGCTGCACATCTGGCCTCGGGGAGAGTTCATGCTGATCGCGCTGGCGAACCCCGAGGGCGACTTCACGGTCACCCTGTTCATGCCGAACACCGGCCCCGACAGCTTCGAGACGCTCGTCGACGCCGACGCTATCGAGGCGTTCTTCACCAAGTGGTTCCCGGACTTCGCACCACTCGTGCCCGACCTCGCCCAACAGTTCCTCACCAACCCAACCGGCTCGTTGGCCACCGTCCGTACAACGGGTTGGAGCGTCGACGACCGAGCGCTACTCGTCGGCGACGCCGCCCACGCCATCGTCCCGTTCCACGGTCAGGGCATGAACCTGGCGATGGAGTCGTGCCGGCTGCTCGACCGCGAGCTTCGTCGATCTCCCGACGACATCGCCGCAGCGTTCGCCTCGTTCGAGGCCAACCGCAAGCCCGACGCCGACGCCATCGCCGACATGGCGCTCGAGAACTACGTCGAGATGCGGGCCGGTGTGATCGACCCCGCCTACCTCCTCGCCCGGGAGCTGGCGCTGGAGCTCGAGCGACGCCATCCGGACCGGGTGGCAGCCAGGTACGGGATGGTCATGTTCACGACGATGCCCTATGGCGCGGTCAAGGAGCGGGCCGAGCGCCAGAAGGAGGTCTACACCGCGTTGACCACCGACATCACGGCCCTGGACGACGTCGATTTCGAGCTCGCCGCTCGCCTCGTCGACCAGCTCGGACCCCTCCCGGAGTGGCAATGACCAACCTCGACGACGAGCTCACCTACGGCCGTTACCTGCAGGTCGACGAGCTGCTCGATCTCCAACAACCCCTGTCGAGACCGGTCGAGCACGACGAGCTGCTGTTCATCATCATCCATCAGGTGTACGAGCTGTGGTTCAAGGAGGTGTTGCACGAGCTCGACCAGATGGTCGAGCACCTCAACGAGGACCACCCGACCCTCAGCGGGAACCAGCTGAAGCGTGTGCTGAAGATCCTCAAGACGCTCGTGGCCCAACTCGATGTGCTGGAGACGATGACGCCACTCGAGTTCGTCTCGTTCCGCTCGTTCCTCGCCAACTCGAGTGGCTTCCAGTCGGCCCAGTTCCGGGAGATCGAGTTCCTCCTCGGGTTGAAGACCCGAGCTCACCTCGACCGCTTCGCCGCAAACCACCGCGAGTTCGCCAACCTCGAACACCGTTACCGGGCCCCGAGCCTCTGGGACGCCTTCGTGGCCTACATCGCCCGCCAGGGGTACCCGATCGATCGGTCGTTTCTCGAGCGCGATGTCACCGAGCCGGTCACCGAATCGCCCTCGGTCCAGGAGGCGCTGATGACGATCTATCGAAGCGACGCCGACCTCGCTCGTCTGTGCGAGTCGCTGACCGACCTCGACGAAGGCCTGCAGGAGTGGCGCTACCGCCACCTGATGATGGTCCGGCGGACGATCGGCACGAAGCCGGGGACCGGGGGCTCCGACGGCGTCGACTACCTTCGCACCACGCTGTTCCGGCCGGCGTTCCCCGATCTCTGGGCGGTCCGCACCCGATTCTGAGTCAGCAGCTCAGACCGTCGACTCCGTCGACTCCTTCGGCTGCCGGCCGGCGAGCACGCTGCGGACGTAGCGAACCACCTCGATCACGACCGTCACGCCCAACGCCGTGCCGAACGCCCACCAGAACGCCGTGCTGTGATCGTCCTCGAATCGGTCGCCGAAGAAGAACCCGAGGAGCCCCGCGTAGCTGGCCCAGATGATCACGGCGAGGATGTCCCACCGGGTGAACCAGGCCAGGAAGGGCTGGTTGGTCAGGCCGCACGAGAAGGTCAGCGCCGTGCGGCCGCCGGGAATGAACCGGGCGGTGATCAGCAACAAGCCACCCCTGCGCCGTATCTGCTGGCCCGCTCGCTCGAGGCGGTCGGCCCCCTTCTCGCCCCGGAACAATGTCCGACGGATCGGGCCACCGGCCCGGTTCCCGAGCCCGTAGGCCGTCGAGTCGCCGACAAAGGCGCCGAGCGCACCCAGCACGATCACCAGCACGATCGAGAGCTTCTCCTGGCCGGCAGCGATCCCCCCGAGGATCACCGTCGTCTCGCTCGGCACGATCGGGATGACCGAATCGAGCAGGGCGATGACGAAGATGACGAGGTAGAACCACGGGCTCGAGGTGAACGTCTCCAGCCAAGAGAGCAGGGAGTCGACCAGCTCCAGCGATGCCGAGATCACCTTGGTGACCGTAGCGGCGGGACAAGACCCCCGGGGCGCCCGATCAGGCGCTAAAACGGATTCCATGCTGACGAGCCCGTCGGGTCACGACACGGTATTGGCCGACGACGCTGTCGCCCTGGTTGCCTCGTGGATCGAGCATGCAAGGGCCGGAGAAACCCGTTCGGAGCGGGCGACGGCTCGGACGCTCCACCGCTTGATCGACGACACCGACGGCCTCGTGTTCACGATGGGCTTCGTCGACCGGGTCGCACGGCCCGACAGCACCGACGCCGCCGCCCACCAGCTTGCCGGCCTAGTCCGATCGCAACCGCTGCCGGCATTCCTCTCCGTGTTCGATCGGCTGCTGCTCCGGGCCGGGGCGGTGCTCGCACCCCGCCGGCCCGACCTGGTCGTGCCCCTCGCCCTGCGTCGCATGCGTCAACTGGTGGGCCATCTGGTCGCCGACGCCGAGCCGGCTGCGCTGGCCGAACATCTGGCCGCTCGGCGGAGCCACGGCTTCGCCCAGAACGTGAACCTGCTTGGCGAGGCGGTCCTCGGAGAGCGGGAGGCGGACCGGCGGCTCCAGGCCACTGCCGAGCTGGTCGATCAGCCCCACGTCGACTACGTCTCGATCAAGGTCTC
>JAOTYQ010000363.1 GCA_029861725.1 Acidimicrobiia bacterium
ATCGCCGACCTCGAGGCGATCAAGGCTGCGGGGTTGCGAGGAGTGATGATGCCTGGGATCCCGGGCCCGGCCTACGACGAGGGGCCCGACTACGACGATCCGGCCTGGGACGAGCTGTACCGGGCCGCCGTCGACCTGGGGCTCGTGCTGTCGTTCCACATCCTGACCGGCAAGTCATACCGGGCCCGGGGCCCGAAGCTGAACAACTTCATGTCGATCATTCGCGGCAATCAGGATCTGATCGGGACGTTCGTCTTCGGCGGCGTGTTCGATCGGATCCCCGACCTGCGCATCGTCTGTGTCGAGGCCGATGCCGGCTGGGTGCCCCACTACGCCTACCGGATGGATCACGCGTACCACCGCCACCGGAATTGGTTGAAGGGCTCGGCGACCCTCGGACGCAAGCCGAGCGAGTACGTCGCCGATCACGTCTACGTCACCTTCCAGGACGACTGGTCGGCGTTCCGGATGGCGGAGGCTGGGCTCATCGAGGTCGATCGCTTGCTGTGGGCCAACGACTTCCCCCACAGCGACTCGACCTGGCCCTACAGCCAGCACATGCTGGCGGAGCAGACCGCCGACCTCTCCGAGGAGGCTCGACGGAAGATCCTCGGCGGGAACACGATCGAGCTGTACGGCCTCCACGACGTGGTCGGTCGCTGACATGACCGCCACCGACTCGTCGGTGCCCTCGGCTACCGGAGCTACAGCCACCGGCGCCTTCCACCGCACGCTGACCGAGTCGCAGCTCCGCGACTATCAGCGCAACGGTTTCCTCGTGTTGAAGGGGCGGATACCCGACACCGACATCGCCAGGATCGAGGAAGGCTTCGCCCGAAACCCCCCGCTCGATGGGACGCTCGACACGAGCGGCGCCACCTATCCCGAACCAGGCCGCTACACCCTCGCCCAGAACTGTCTGAAGGACCCCGACCTGGCGTACCTGGCCGAGCACCCGGCGATCGTGCCGGCGGCAGCCGACATCCTCGGCGGCGACCCTCGGCTGACCGCCTACGTCATCTACGACCGGACACCGGGCGGCCCCAGCATCGGATCCCACAACGACTACAAGCGGTGGCGACCGGTCGGCTCGTCGATGAACTGGGCGTTCACGATCGTGCCGTTCTGCGACTTCGATGCCGCCGCCGGGCAGCTCCTGGTGGCGCCGGGATCCCACCGGCTCGACCGGGTCACCGTCGGGCCCGAGCGACCGCTGTGCGTGGCGCCGCCGATCAAGCCCGAGGAGAACGACTACGTCGATCCCGAGCTCGAGCGAGGCGATCTGTTGCTGATGAACATGCACCTGTGGCACCGGGCCAACGGCAACACGTCGGACCACCATCGGGTCGGTGCGTTCAACAAGTACGCCGCCGCCAACGCTCCTCCGGCCACCGGTTACTTCCTCTACGACGACGACGTGCACGACGCCCTGTCGCCGGCCGGCAAGTCGCTGCTGGCCGTGCACAGCCACAAGCCGATCGCCACGACCCGCCTCGTGCTGCATCGCGAGCGCGACGAGCCCGAGCTGTTCCTCGCCGACGTCGACGACGAGACGATGCTCCCCGGTGGACCGACGTTCGTCGAGCAGGCCATCCCCGACTGGGACCGAGGGAACGTCATCGCCTCGCTGCAGGCGTCGCTGCGGGAGCAGCTCAGGATCGAGACCCCGTGGGCGTCCTACCTTGGTGACTTCGACGAGGGCGACCATCTCTGTCGTGTCTACGGGTACACCCTCACCGGCCTCGGGTTCCCGGTTCCCTACGATCAGGGGCGCTGGCTCACCCGCTCGCAGTTGGAGTCCGACCGGCACGAGATCGGATTCGGCTACGAGCTGGAGGCCCTCGATCGCTGGCTCGACCCCACGATCGTGCGGGGGAAAGGGTTGACGCAGGCTCAGAGCCGGGTCAACCAGTACGCCTACTAACGGCGGGCCTGGCCGCGCCGCTCGACTGCCTTCGCCGCCCGCTCAATCGTCATCATCATCGTCGTCGTCATCATCGTCGTCGTCATCATCGTCGTCGTCGTCATCATCGTCGTCGTCGTCGTCCTGATCAACATCGTCGCCATCGTCGTCGTCGTCCTGATCAACGTCGTCGTCATCATCATCGTCGTCGCTGTCGTCTCCAACGGGCGGCGGGGGATCCGTCGGTGCGTCGGGCGGACCGGCCGAAGGGGGGGCCGCCGGTGGCGAAGGAGGGCCGACGGGCTCGGCAGGGTTCGCGGGGCCGGCGGGGGGCGGCACCGGCGGCGCGGCCGGATCGCCGGATACCGGATCACCCGGTGCCGGATCGCTTGGAACCACCGGAGTCGGGTCGGAGGGCGCAGGATCCACGGGGGCGGGCTGCTCAGACCCGGGACCGCTGGGTGCCGCACCGGGGGCCAGCGGCTCGGAGTCGGTGAGCGGAACGTCCTCGAGCGGAACCGAATCCCCCTCCGGAGGAGCGTCGGAACCGGGATCGATCGGGTCGGTACCCGATCCATCGACTACAGCATCGCGCCCGTCCTCCGGGTCGGACGCCGGCGAAGCACCGGCGGGCCGTCGAAGTGCCTCGGGGCGCGCGGGCGCACCACCCGGCCCGGCTTCGAGACCACGGTGTGTCGCCACTAAGGCATCGGTGCCGTGCCAGCGCTCGCGGCTCGTGCGGACCACACCGCCGGTGGCGGAGGTCTGCTGGCGGCGGACCGAGCCGGACCACGCCGCCTCCGCGTCCAGCCCCGCCAGGATCGAGTCAGCGGACGACTCGGTCATGCCGGCCACCAGGTCGGCGGTACTGGCGTCGCTCGTTGCCAACGGCCCCGGCTCGGACCGCAGCTCAGCGGCGTCGGGAGCGGCCGTGGTGAAGGCCAGCCACACGAAGGAGCCGATGGCGATCGCGACCACCGCCGCGGCGCGCCGACGCCACACCGTGCCCTCGAGAAACAAGGTCCAGACGCGGTTCCAGCCGGAAAGCGGCAGTGGGTCGAGCTGGCGGGATGTGACCCTGTAGTCGGCTCCAGCCGGTGCGGACCGCTCGCCCGTGGTCATGCAACGACAATCTATCGGATCGGCTATCGGATCGGCTATCGGATCGGCTATCGGATCGACTATCGGATCGCAGCGCTCCGGTCTCGTTCCCACCGGCGAACGCTGCCACCGTCACCCACCGGGATGGTTGCTCTGGCGGGTCGGCTCACGGCATGAGCTCGGACCGGACCTCGTCGGTGTGCTCGCCGTGCTTCGGGGCCGGCCACCGGATCGACATCGGGCTCGCCGTGAAACGGATCGGAGGGCCGGGGTAGACGACCGCGCGACCGAGCTGGTCGTGATACACCTCCGTCGGGAAGCCGCGTTCGACGAACTGCGGGTCGGTCATCGTCTCGTCGGGCGACCAGACCACCCCGGCTGCGATTCCCCGCGCCTGGAACCCCAGAAAGGCCTCCTGGGCGCTGACGTTGGCGGCGATGTAGGCCATCGCGTCCCGCCCGGCCTGGAAGACCTCGCTCGCCATCGGGTCGTCCTGGAGCATGGCCATCGTTATGACGTCATAGTCGACGCCCATCTCCAGCAACGGTGACATCGAGAAGTCGTCCTCGAGACCGAGCTCACGGATCCAGCCGAGCAGTGCCTCGAACTCCCGACCAGTACGGGGAGGGACGCCGGTGTTCAGGAACCGACCGTCGGCACAGCGGACCTGGGTCGGTTCGGATGGATTAGGTGTTGCGTGGCGGCCTGTCTGGCGCTGAACGGTCTGCTGCGCCGCCAACCAG
This sequence comes from Acidimicrobiia bacterium, assembly GCA_029861725.1. Taxonomy (GTDB): domain Bacteria; phylum Actinomycetota; class Acidimicrobiia; order Acidimicrobiales; family SZUA-35; genus CADEDH01. The sequence goes on from JAOTYQ010000363.1 coordinate 3,748, forward strand.
CCATAGCTCGCGAACTCCGTCGTCACGTTGGCGGCGGCGTTCATGTTGACGTCGATGAACTGGCCGCCGTGGCGAGAGCGGGCGAGGAGTGCCGTCAGCACCGACATCACGGCGAAGTGGGCCGCGATCCGAACACCCTGATTCCCCCGTCCCCGCACCGGCGGGAGCTCGTGGTCGTCATAGCCGCAGGACCACATCGGCCCGCCCCGAGCCAGGATCGTCAGGTCGGTCACGTCGTAGGACCCGCCGACCCCGTCGCGGCCGAACGGTGTGATCGCCACGTGAACCAGCCCGGGGTTGGCCGCCGACAACTGCGGGTAGTCGAGTCCGATCGAGGCAAGCCGGCCCGGCTCCTCGCATTCCAGGAACACATCGGCCCCGGTGACGAGATCGGACACGAACCGGCGACCGTCGTCGGAGTCGAGATCGGCGATCACGCTCCGCTTGCTGGTGTTCTCCGCCCACCAGGCCAAGCTCCGCTCACGCCCCGGGCGGTTCTCGGCGAACGGCCCGTGAGCCCGCATCTCCGCCCCTTCGGGAGGCTCGACGACGATCACATCGGCCCCGGCGTCGGCCAGGAGGCGGCCGGCGAACGCTCCGAACGGATGGGCGAGCTCGATGACCTGCAACCCGTCGAGAGGCCCTGGGGCCGACCGTGGAGGTGGCGTCGGATGGCTGACCGGGAGCTCGGGAACCGGCTCGGCGTGATCCATCAGATGACTCCCTGATCGATGAGCTCGTCGATGTCGGCGTCGCTCAGCCCGAGGACGGTCCCGAACACGTGCCGATTGTGCTGCCCGAGCGTCGGGGCGGCCCTGGTGATCGACCAGTCGGTCGTCGAGAACCGAACCGGCTCACCGTCTACCCGGACCCCGCCCATCGCCAGATGGTGCACCATCGGCCACAGGCCCCAGGAGGCGGTGGCGATGTCACCGTCGATCCGCTCGGCTGGACGGAGCACGGACGCAGCTGGAACACCGACCTCCTGGAGCGCAGCCTCGATCTCGAAGCGGATCCGGCTTGCGGTCCAAGCGGAGAGATGCTCGTCGAGCTCGACCACGCCGGCCAGCCGACCGGGCAGGTCGTCGTAGCGCTCGGCGTCGAACGCGTCGATCTCCACCACCGATTTCAGCGCCTTCCAGTCGGCGTCGTCCCGACAGGCGATCGTCACCCAGTTGTCCTCGCCCTTGCAGCGGTACACCCCGTGGGGCGCCATCTCGGGTGAGGTGGCGCGATTGGAGTCTGGCCGGTCCTCAGCCCGGAGGGCTCTTCCGTTGACCGACCAGTCGAGGAGGTCGGCCCCGTGCAGGTTGGCTCCCGCCTCGGTGCAGCTCATGTCGACCCACTGCCCCTCGCCGGTCTGCTCCCGATGCCACAGCGCCATGAGCATGGCGATCGCCATGTAGTAGCCACCGGTGTGATCCATGTACGAGTAGCCCCAGCCGGCCGGTGGGTGACCGGCCAGACCCGACGAGTGGGTCAAGCCGGACACGGCTTGGGCGATCGGGCCCCACGACTTGAACTCGCGGTACGGACCGGTGTGACCGAAACCGCAGTTCGACACGTAGACGATGTCCTCCCGCAACGACCGCAGTGACTCGTAGCCGAAGCCCATGCGCTCCATGACACCGGCGGCGAAGTTCTCGGCCACCACGTCGGACACGGTGACGAGCTCTCGCAGCAGCTCCTTGCCCCGATCGGTCCGCAGGTTGATCGTGATCCCGAGCTTCTCGATGTTGTGGTTGTTGAAGCCAGACCCCATCTCGATCCCGCGACGCTCGTCCTTGAACGGGGGTGAGCCACGGAGGATGTCCCATCGGCCCTTGCGGATCGGATCCTCGATGCGGATGATCTCGGCCCCGAATGCTCCGAGCCACCTCGTCGCCCCGGCACCGGCCAGCTGGCCGGTGAAGTCACAGACTCGGATGTGGGACAGCGCTCCGGGAGCAGCGCCGGGAGGCGCAGTCGTCGGATCGGGCGCTCCCGTGCTCGGCGGGACGGGGATCGGGTCTGAGCCGGGCGACGACATGGACCGTAGTCTCAGCCAGCCCGTACCGGCCCTTCAAGTCCGGCGCTCGCCACGAGCTCGGCCGCCACCTGAGCCCAGGTCCTGGGCTCAGGTGGCCCGCCGGCCGGCCGCGTGCGGCGCGGCGCCGTGAGCAGCTCGGCGATGGTCTGCACCCAACGGTCGCGATCGGCCAGGTCGATGACGGTGGCAGCCCCGGCTGCGGCCTCGACTTGCGCGGGATCCGGCGAGCTCACCACCGGGCAGCCGAGACTCAGCGCCTCGAGAACCGGGAGCCCGAAGCCCTCGAGCAGGCTGGGGCAGACGGTCAGCCGAGCGTGCTCGTACGCCCAGCGCAGCACGCGGTCGTCGACCCGGCCCGCGAGCGTCAGATGGCCCCGCTGCACCAACCCGTCCAGCTCCCGAATCCGCTCGTTGCGGCCCCACCCGGGCGGGCCGACGAGGACGAGGTGAGCGTCGGGCACCAATGCGACGACGTCCGACCAGAGATCTACCACGAAGCCGGCGTTCTTGCGTCGTGACCGATCGCCTACGACGAGAGCGAACCGGTGGTCGATGAGCTCG
>JAOTYQ010000018.1 GCA_029861725.1 Acidimicrobiia bacterium
CCAGCGGAGGAGCCCAACGAGTTGGACGATAGCGCCAACGACCCCGACGGTGGTTGCGATACCGGCCAGTGGGTGTCGCTCCGATTCGAGAATCCGTCCCAGGAGAAAGATGCCGGCCAGGATGGGCACTCCGCTCCAGGCGAACGCGAGCCAGGTATAGATGAGGCTGTCGCCTTCGGCTTGGAAGTCGGTGAGGATCTTGGCCGTGTCTTCCCGGAGGATGTCGGGGTAGTTGAAATTGGCGATGAGTAGGTTGTAGGGGATGTTGACCAGCACGGCGCCGAGGACAAACAAAGCCCCGGTGATCCGGTAGAGCGTCTTCGAACCGGGTTCGAGGCTCGGTTCGTCTTCCGAAGCGGGTCGGTCTGATGGAGCGAGCGTGGTCATGATCGTGATCTCCTCAGTCTCGGTTCATCGTCAGGGTCATGTGATTGATGCTTGCGATAGCGGCGATCTGTTGGCCTGTTGTGAAACTTGCAGCTCTCCCAGTGGTACCGAAACGGCTAGTGCCCTCAAGCTTGAAGATCCCTCAGGTTTGCTGCCAGGGCCCAACGTCACGATCGGGGCCGGCGAAGTCACACGCAATCAGCGACTCGCAACCCACCCAATAGCCACTGCGCAGTTCAGCCTCGACACCCTCTCATGCATGGCACATCAATTGGGGTCGAACGCAGGCGGTCCCGACACGGCAGTCACTCGGTATCGCAGCCCGGAAATGGCGGACGACCATGCTCGGCAACCGGCATCGTGATGCTCGGCTCTCGTGATCGGAAACGCTCCATGCTGTCACCGAGAGCGTTGAGCCTCACTGTCCGCCGATTGGGCGAGGCCTCTCGAGCAGGCGCTTGCGACGTAGGCTCGGTGCGGTGGATGAGTCAAACCGGCAGGCGGTTCGCGAGATCTTCGAGGCATGCCGTTCGTTGAGCACGTCGACCGGCCGGCCATTCAGCCCCGACGGTCATCTCGTCGGCAGCCTCGGCGAGGTCCTCGCCGCTGAACTGCTCAATCTCACGTTGATGCCTCCGTCCAATGACGGTTATGACGCCATCGACAACGAAGGACGCCGGGTCGAGATCAAGACCACGACGCGCAGGTCCGTCAGCCTGTCCGCCTCGGGCACCCGCGCTGAACGCCTCGTTGTCGTCGTGTTGGACCGCGATGGAAACCCATCGGTCGTGTACGACGGGGAGTGCGACATCGCCTGGGCCGCTGCGGGTAAGCCGCAGAAGAACGGACAACGCTCGATCAGCCTCAGCCGCCTCGACCAGCTCCAAGCCAGCTCGCGCCACTCGGAGTGACGGCGTCGTCTACGGCAGCGGTGTTCCCGAGTGGGCCGCAAGTGATGCCATCCTCGGGTGGTCGGCTCGGGAATCGGTCGAACATCACCGCGACGCTGGTGCCGTGGCGCTGCTGGTGGTTCAGGTCCTATGGTGGCCTTCTCGGTGGCGTGACCGGTACGGGAGTGGCTGACGAGGCGTAGGGGCTCGGCGGGTCTAGATCCGGGGAGCGGTCCAGGTCAGCGTGGTGCCTGTAGCTGGGTTGCTGGCGATGGAGGCGATACCGCCGAGTTGTTCGGCTCTGGTCTCGACGTTGGTCAGGCCGTTGCCCCTTGGGGCGGTGGGGTCGATGCCGATGCCGTCGTCGGTGATGGTGAGGACGACGGCCGCGTCGCCGATGTCGATGCCAATGTTGGTTGCGGTGGCATTGGCGTGGCGGGCGATGTTGGAGAGGGCTTCGCTGAGGGTGGGGAGGACTTCGTCGAGAACGGCCGGTGCGACTGATTCGAGGTCGCCGGCGATACGGAGGGTCGGCTCATGGCCCAGGGCTACCGTGGCCTGATCGATGCGGTCCTTAACCTGGTCGGTTACTGCGCCATTTCTGGCGGCGGCCAGGTGGAAGATCGCGGATCGGAGTTCGTCGATGGTCTGGTCCAGCTGTTCGATGGTGTCGATGATGCGTTCCTGGACCACGGTGTCGGTGGCGAACTTCTGGATGGCCTGGAGGCCCATGCCGGCAGCGAAGAGGCGCTGGATGACGAGGTCGTGCAGGTCGCGGGCCAGCTGTTCCCGGTCCTCGAGGATCTCGACTCTGACCTGTTGGGTCCGAGCGATCTTCTCCAGCCGCAGGCGGTCGCTGACGTCTCTCACCAGCGCCACCAGCAGACGGGCTTGGCCTGGCTGGGCCGGCGGCGGGTAGTCCACGATGATCTCGACCGGGATGTCGGTGCCGTCTTTGCGGCGGTGAACGGTGGTGAAGGTGTGGGAGTCGACCTGGTCGGCGATCAGGGGTGCCAACATCTCCCGGAAGCTCTGTTCAGTGAACTCGGGTTTGATGTGAAGCGGGGTCATCGCCAGGAGCTCGTCGGCGCCATAACCCAGCTGGACCACCGCCCCCTGGTTGACGTAGCTGAACCGAAGTGTGTCAGGTTCAAACATGAACACCCCGTCGTGGGCGGCATCGAAGGTGTGCGACACGGCGTGAGCGTGAGCGTCCGCAGTCAGCCGGTCGGTGATGTCTCTCACCGTGGCCACCACTCGCAACCCGTCACCGGTTCTGATCGGGCTGAGCGAGATCTCGACAGGGAACTCGGTCCCGTCCCGGCGGCGGGCCACCAGGTCAAGCCCGGTTCCCATGGCCCGCGTCGCCGGCTCGGCCCGATACCGGGTCCGATGAGCAGCATGGACCCGCCGATACCGTTCCGGTAGCAACACGTCGACCGACTGGCACAACAGATCGCCACGGTCGTAGCCGAATAGGCACTCCATCTGGGAGTTGACGAACAACATCGTGCCAGCCTCGTCGGCCAGCAGCATCCCATCTGGAGACCCGTCGACCATGGCCCAGACCTCGGCCTCGGACAACTCGCTCAACGGGTGCAGGTCGCTCCGGCTGCCGGTCGTGGCCTCGTCCATGGCTATGGCCTCCTCACCAATCCAGGAGTGCCCAAAGAAACCGGACCGATAGGGACGAGCTTGACAGACAACACGGATCGACACCACACCTGGGCTGCAATAGGTCGTCTAGCCTGCACATGAGGCGGCTCCACGGGGACGTTGGCCTCTAACAGAGATCCGCCGACCGGCGCACCGTGACCCCATGACCGAACCGCCACGCGACCCCGGTCCAGCGGCACTGCCGACTCATGGGCTGGCATCGTGATCAGAGTCGTCGTCACCGACCGAGACCAAAGCGTTCGAGAACACCTAACCGCCGTCATCGAGGCCCAACCCGACATCGAGGTCCTCGCCACCGCTTCCACACCAGCCCAGACTCGTGCCGCGGTCGCCGAACACCGTCCCCACGTTGTCATCGTCGACCCCCACGTGGGTGACGACCACGGACTCGACACCTGCCTCCAAGTACAGGCCGCGAATCCCGAAGCCAAGTGCATCCTCTACACCACCGGCATCACCAACCCATGGGCAGACTCCGACGCAATCGCCGCAATCGTTCCCAAACAGCTCAACACCAACCAGCTCCTGACCACGATCCGCCACCTCGCCGCCAGATCACCCGACGACATCGGCTAGCCAACACCGCCACCCGAAGCCGAACCGGCTTGCCACCGGTCGAGCACGGCACCTACGAACAGACAAGCTGACCGCCTCCGCAGCGCGGACAGTGCTCACCTCCGAGCCGCTACCCGACCGTCGTTGTCGAGCGGGCCAGGAGTGCCGCAGCGTTGCGCCCTGGCTGCCCGGCCTCGGAGCACTATCGATCATGCGGTTGGTCGTGGATCGGGGTCAGCGTCGAGTGCGATCCGCCCTGGCGTTGTACGAGGTTGTTCGCAAGTCGAGCAGGCGAATGAAGCAGTAGAGGCCTGCCGGACACCTCATCGTGATGATGCAGCCAGCTGATCTCGTGCCTCCAACGCAGCGTCGTGCTCGGTGACGTCGCGAAATCCGCTCACGATCAACCAGAGGGCCATGGCCATCTCCTGGACGGCGAGCGGCACGACCAGCAGGTTCAGCGTTGATGCATTCGAGTTGAGTGACTCGAACATCACCAAGAGACCAGACGCGAACGCTAGTGGCACGCCGATCAAGCCCCACAAAGACAGCCAGCGGGGAATGAGCCCGTTGCGAAGAAACGCCCAATTCAGCACCAGCGCCGAGATGCTGAAGATCATCTGGGCGCCCAGATATCCCGTCCAATCAATGGCTGCCTTGAGCGACTCTGCCAGCACCCGGGCACTTGCCAAATCGGCGCCATCGGCCGCTGCAAAGTCCCAGCTCAGCGGCACCAGCAGAAGCGCGGCGACCAGCCCGACAGAAAGCACCACCACCTCGAGCAGTCTGGCCAGCACATAGGTCAGCGCCAGTGTCTCACTGTGAACCCTGAGGATCGGAGACAGCAGAACGGCCGTGCCAACCATCGCAGCCAGCATCACAAAGATGAGCATGTTGCCAACGATCAGCGAGCCCTGATCGGCATGCACTGCTGAAAGTAGATCCTCATCTCCGAGCGTTGACGACATCACTACAACGCTCAACACGCCTGCAACCGTGGCCAAGACGAACAACCAGCCGATTCGTTGCGCCGGTCCGTTGAAATACCTCACGTCACACCCCCAACATCGATGTTGTGTCCCACCGTCGTCGAATCGATGCCTGATCGGGAAGAGACGAACGTCACAACAGCAGTAGGCCCCGGTAGGTCAAGCTCTACTGGCAACGCAGAGGGCGGTGACGTCGACCTCGGCACCGATCGTCGACATCGTGACACAGTTCCAGTCGAGGTCGCCCACTCGGTAACACCGGTCGGGAATCACGAACCGACGCACGCAGAACCGGCAGCATCGTTGTAGGACGCCTGGAGTGCGAAGAAACGTGCCACGCATAACGTACGGCCCAGACACGATCGTGATCAGGGCCGATCCTCGACAACCAGGGGACGGCTCACCTCGGGGCGAGTCGAGGAGTGATGTCGAGCGCCCGAGGTTTGCCGCCTAGTGCTACAGCCGTAGATCGGGTTCAGGGGTGGGGTCGCCTCGGCCGTGATGCCGAGCGCCCGAGGAGTGCCGGTGTGTGTGTTCAGGCGGGGTCCGTCCCAGGTGCTGAACTGCAAGTCCTCGCCGGGCAGGGTGGGCCATCGATCCCAGACGCCTGGGTCACCGGCCTAGCACGCGCCTCGGCCTCGTGTGGGCTCGGTCTTGGCCCGCTCGGGACATTGGGCCCTGGCGTGCCATGCCATCTCCGCTGAACCTGGTTCTCACGAACACGGAGGCCGCACCATGGACCAGTCAACCGAACGCACGAACATCGACGCGAACTTCGAGCTACTTGCGCAGGCCGGCGAACTCATCAGATCTGGCTTCGTCGATCGCGACAATCACCCGTTCGCCGACGACTTCGTCTTCCACTTCTTCAATCCTCAACTCCCGGACCTGGACGGCGACTACCACGGATTCGATGGCATCGCCGATCTCTTCGACCGCCTCGCCGAACTCAGCGAGACCGGCTTCCGCCAGGTGCACCACTCGCTGACTCCCTACGGAGACGAACTGTTGGTCGCGTTCGTCACCAACACGGTCGGCTTCGACGGCACCTTGATCGACGTCGACGCCGTCGTGGTGTGGCGAGTGTTCGGCGGCCAGATCCACGAAGCATGGGACATTCCCGCAGTCAACACCGTGCGCCCACATCGGCCTGTTGGCTCGTCAGTGGCAGCACCTGCGGCAGGGCCCAGCCACGACGGCATCTGAGTGAGCCGAGCTGGATCAACCTCCGGGCCATCGCACTACGGGCGGTCTGGCCCGGATCAGGCTCGACCTAGGAAGCCCAACAACGGCAACGAAAGTGAGGACCACATGACCACCATGGACGATCACCGGCAGGCCGCTATCAGACGAATCGGGGCCAAGCGGGAGTTGCGCCTCCACCTGGCCGTCTACCTCGTCGTGAACACGATGCTGATCGTCATCTGGGCCGCGACCGGTGCCGGTTACTTCTGGCCGATCTGGCCCATCGGTGGCTGGGCCATCGGCCTGGCCTTCCACGCCCTCACCGTCTACTTCCAGAGACCCGTCACCGAGGACGACATCGAAGCCGAGATGCGACGTCAACGACCCGACGACACACCCAGATACTGACCGATACCCACCGACAGCGCGGTTCCTGGTTGAGCTCTCGGGCTCGGTGCCCAAACGCCAAGATGATGCCCCGATACCGGCGATGCCTAGTGGGCGAGGCGAGCGCAAACGAGACCACGGACCGCGGCCGGCGGCCATCGGTTCCGGAGGGTCAAGGTGATGGTGATCCATTTGCGGGACACCAGGTCGATGATCCCGTAGGCGTACTTGGATGACACGCAGGCTTCGAACTGGGAGGCGTCCCAGACCCACAGCTGGTTGGGGCGCCACTCGCACCAGTCCGGCCATGGGGTCTTCTTCGATCGTGGCGGGCGGTCCTGACCAGCCAGAACGAGGCCGTGGCGGGCCAGGACTCGGTCAACGGTGGAGGGTGACACCCACACCCGGTTCTCATAGGAGCCCCGATACGCGAGCTTGCGATGGGACAGGTCGATGTCGCCCCACTCCTCGAACAGGGCCAGGATCTCGGTGATCTCCCAGTCCAGGAGACCATGGATCGGGTTCCCGCCCGGGTGATCGCCTTTCTCGACCCCGATCGCCGGATGTGGCTCGCAACCCATCTCCCTGCGCTGCGAGTGTGTCGCTCTGAGGTACGGCGGTGACGACTGCTTGATCATCAGTGGGTCAGGGGTACGCCACCTCGTTCATGTCATGCAAGGCCTGATGACCGTGGCCGAAGCGCTCGCCACTACCGAGATCGCCGAGTCGATCACCGGCTGAGCGAGCGGCACCGGCGGTGTGGCGCGCGAGCGCAGAAGGCACGGCGTTCGCGATGCCGTCCGTGTGGATGATCGGGTCCCCGGTCGGCACGTCTACGGGCGATGATCGCAGGGCAACAGCTCCACCTCGGCCGACCTCGCCGGGCCTCGCTTCACTCTGGCGGTGCTGGTCCCTCGGGCGTCTGCACCCTCGTTGCCAGGTAGATGACGTCGGGCGCTCCCCGCGGGACTGGTACTTCGACACATGAGACGTCCTCGAAGTTGTGCCGCAGCGTGGATTCGAGCTCGATGGCCCGATCGGCCGACCAGATGCCGAGGACGCCACCCGGGAGCAGTCGACGGGCGAGTGCAGCGATTCCCTTCTGATCGTACAGCGCTGTATTCGAAGGTACGGAGAGCCAAGTCGGCCCATTGTCGACATCGAGGCAGATGGCGCTGAATTGCCGGTCGCCGGAGAGAACCCAGTTGGCCAGGTCGTCGCATACGATCGTGAGGCGCTCGTCAGCGAATCGCTGGCCCATCCAGGCACTGAAGTGGGTGAAGTTCCACTCGATGATGGTCTCGTGGAGCTCGACGACGGTGACATGTTCAATACCGTTGGAATCGAGGGCTTCTGCGAGCGAGAATCCGACGCCCAGGCCCCCAAGGAGTACCGACTGCGGCCGCTCGGCAGACGCCAGAGCAGCGGCGACGAGAAGCCGCTCGGACCCACCGTTGCGCGTGTCCATCAGAAACATGCCATCGCTGATGATCTCGAAGTGCGGACCGCAGCTCCGCAACACGACCAAGCCGTGGGGAGTATCTCGTTGGTCGACAACGAACGTCTCGCCGTGTGGCTCCGACACGTCTCTCACGCCGACCTCCACCTCTACCTTATGGGCGAGAACCCGTGCGGCCGACTCTTTCGCAGTCGTGTGTGTCGTGGCGTTGCTCGCTAGGCGAGCGTCGGGGCCCGGGCGCCGTCCTTGAGAGGTTCGAGAATGCTCCGTGCGGCCGAGATCGCCTCCGGCAGCTCGAAGTCGCGACCGCGGCTGGTCAGGGATTCGAGCTCGATCTCGTCGAGGTGGCTCTCGGCCTCTAGGAGCATGTCGTCGCTGAGCTGGCGGTCCTGGTCGTGGAGCGGCAGGGCGAGGTCGTCGAGGATGTCATCGGCGACGGTGTGAAGGAGGACAGCGTCGGCCCAGCGATTCTCCGCCGCGCAGATTCGGGCACTGACGATGAGCGCGAACGCCACGACTTGGGCCATGCCCCATTGCACACCGACCTCCAGGGCTGACAACTGGTGTTGGGCCGCCTCACGCCGATTGCCGAGCCGTAGAAACGCTTCGGCGAGATTGCCTTCCACCGTAGAGATGAACTTGGGGTCGCCGAGCTCTACGTGAAGGCCAAGCTCTTCGCGCCAGGCTCCGACCGCTCGGTCCAGTGCTCCGAGATCGGCACAGGCCATGCCGAGGAGAGACAGCCACCTCGCACGCTCGTGGGTCAACAGATCCCCATTGAGCGCCTGTTCGGCCATCTGCAGCGCATGACCGGGATCTCCGCTCTCGTAGGCGCTGAGTGCCACTGCCGTGGCGAGCCGCCCTCGGCACCAGTCCGGTTCAGTCGTTCCAAGCGCAACGAGCTGCTGGGCCTCAACCAGGACTTCGGGGTCAATTGGCAGACGCCGTTGGGTCTGCATGAAGGCGAACTGACCGAGAAGAGCGCACCGGTCCGATGAAGGAGCACGCAGCCGCTGGATGTAGTCGGCGATCTCGGGAATTCCCTCTCGGTACGTCCCGTCGGCGTCGTGAAGCATCGCAAGGGAGCAGGCGAGCTTCTGCCCGAGACGGACGTCGATGTCTGTCAGCGCGTTGACAGCTGCACGAATGCTGTCGGCTTCGACGTGGGTATTGCGCAACCAGCTGGGATCGCGGTCTGACTGGGGGCCGAGTCTGCTCGCCAGCCAGGCGCCGGTCCGCTGCCAGGCCTCTGTCGCTTCGCCGGCTGCTTCGAGCCTCTCTCGGCCGTAGGTGCGTATTGTGGCCAGCAAGCGGTAGCGGCTCTCGTTGTCGGATGTGTCGGGAACGACGAGAGATTTGTCGACCAGGGTCCAGACTGTCTCGGCCACGTCACACTCGTCGACAGTGCCCCAACCGGCGGCGGCTTCCGCGCCCTCGATGGAGAAGCTGTCGGCGTACACAGCCAGACGGCGGAGCGCAGCCTGCTCGGACTCGTTGAGGAGGTCGTAACTCCAGTCCAGGAGCGTGTGGAGGCTGCGTTGACGCTCGTCCAGGTCCCTGCGACGGGAGCGTAGCAGACGAAACTTGTCGTCCAGGCCGGCCAGTATCCCCTCGGGGGTCAGCTTGTCGATTCTTGCGGCCGCCAGCTCGACGGCCAGGGGGAGGCCATCGACCCGGTCACAGATCGCAGCGACGACCTCGCGGTTTTCGGCGTCGAGGGCGAAGCGGGCGTCGGCTCGGCGTGCGCGGTCCACGAACAGCTCGATTGCGGATTCGTGGAGCGGTCCGAGTCGCCACACCGCTTCCGCCGCCAGAGCCAGCGGCTCCCGACTGGTCGCCAGTACCGTGACCTCCGCACATCGCTCCAACACTTCGCTGATGAGACCTGCAGCGAAGTCGAGGAGGTGTTCGCAATTGTCGAACACCACGAGGGCCTCGGCCCCAGCCAGGTGATCGGTGACGGCTTCGACAGCCCCTGTCCCGGCCGTCGATACCCCCAGCGCGTCGGCGACCGCAGCAGCCACCTGCGACCCGTCAGTGACCGATGAGAGGTCGACCAACCACACGCCGTCCCGATTGTTCGCGGCCACGTGCAGGCCCACCTCGATGGCCAGACGCGTCTTGCCCACGCCCCCGGGCCCGACCATCGACACCAGCCGACACTGCTCCAAGAGCTCCACCACACCGGCCAGATCCGTGTCCCGTCCCACGAAGCTGTCCTGGGGACCGGCCAGGTTGTGCCCCTCGGCCGGGATGGCCCGCACCGCCGGAAACTCGACCTGTACCGGCCCACCGGCGACCTGAAACAGATCGGTCGGCTCGTCGAAGTCGCGCAGGCGGAACCGCCCCAGCCGCACGAACTCGATCCCGGTCACCTCACCGGCTGCATCCACGGCGTCGGGCGAAGCGAGGACCTGACCGCCATGGGCTGCGCCGACCACGCGGGCGGCCTGATGGACGGCATAGGCGATGTAGTCGCCATCCTTCGGCGCGGCGAGGCCCGTGTGCACGCCCATCCGCGCCCGAACCTGCACACCGTCGCCCCACACCTCAACGGCCAGGGCCCGTTGAGCGTCGACACACGCCGCCATCGCGTCGGCCGCCGACTCGAATGCGACGAAGAAGGCATCACCCTCCGTCTTCACCTCCACCCCGAGGTGTCGGTGCCAGGCCTCACGCAGCAGCTCGTTGTGGCGCTCCAGCACCGCCGGATACCCGTCGCCCAGCGCTCGAAACAACCGGGTCGACGCTTCGATGTCGGTGAACACGAACGTCACCAGCCCCGACGGCATCTCACCCACACCCCGCAGTGTCGCGCAGCCCGCCCTGCCCTGCACCCTGCAACTTCGTCAGTGTCGGGGACTCAAACATCTGAACAACATGCGCCGGCCGCAGCTCGCCGATCAGCCGGTGTCCCAGATGTGGCGCCAGTCGGTGCTCGACGATGCGTCGATACTCGCCGAGCGTCGATGGGGCCAGACGATGGCTGGAGACCGAGAGCCACTCGTAGAGAACTGCCCAGGGCCGGCATCCACCACGCTCTCTTCATCGGTCGGGAGGGCCAGTGGTACGAGGCCGCGCTGCCCGAACTGGGCGGGGCGGTGCCCGGCCCGGATGACGACGGCGCGACCGGGCTCGGTAGGCGCCCGGCGGAGACGCTCCATCGTCTGCCCCGAGCGCCGGGTAGACCATTGCCTTGACCTGGGCCCGCAACATCAACATCCCGTTTCGCCCGTAGAGCCGAGCGAGCCATGGTCAGCTCACCGATGGCGATCGGGTCGGCCCGGAGCGAACCGAGATCCATGTCCGACAGGACGACCTGCGACGCAAGCTCGGTGAGCGCATCGACGACAGCTCCTCCTTCTTCTCCCACCGCCGATAGATCGCCGCCTTGCCGATCCCGGCCTCTCGCGCAACGGCATCGAAGGTGAAAGCCGCCCAGCCGACCTGTTCATAGATGTCGAGCGTCGCGGAGAACGCGTCAACCGCAGTCGGTGGCGGTGGCAAGCGCCGCACACACCTGGTGCATCCGCTCGCCACTGAGTGCGCCGAGCCGCTCGACGAGCACGGCAATCGAGACCGATTCGACGGAATCCAAGTTGACTGCGCTGCGCCGACCGATCGGATCTTCGCCGGGCTCGAGTACGACCTCGCTCGGCAAGCCTCGGATCGTTGTCGTGCAGGGCGCAATCAGCGCTCGCCGTAGACGCGGGATTGCGGCATCGCGAGACAAGACCACCACCGGCCGGCGCCCGATCTCAGGGGGCTGACACCACCACACCTCACCGCGCCGGGGCACGTCGCTCATGTCGCAGACGCTGCAGCCCGGAACGAGGCGAGATCGCCCCACTCGTCAGTTTCGTCGAGCGGGTGGGCGGCATAGGCAGCCGCGTACGCGTCGTCTATCTCTGCACTGCGATAGCGAGCCAGAAGTGCGGCAAGTGCCTCGTCGATCAGTTCAGCGTCCGACGATCCGTGGTGTGTCCGGCGGGCGTCCGCGAGCAGGTCTGCGTCGACAGTCGTGCTGATCCGGGTTCGGGCCATGCCACTATCGTGCCATGAAGATGGCATAACCGCAAGCAGTCGAGCCGAACGCAGCTCATGAGCCGAGTTCGCTTGGAGGGAGACCGCGGACAGCGGCCGGGAGTGTCAGGCCATGGGTCCCGAGCGGCCGCAGACCGCCACCGTAGTTGACTTGCGTCGTCCTCAGCCCGGGTGATGTCAGGCTGTTGGGCCAGTCGCGATGCCATGCGACTTGCTGCGGGCCTCGCGTTTCGGCTGTTCGCTGGGCCTGTGGGTGCGTGTTCTCAGTTGGGGAGTAGCTGTGTGGCGTCGTCGTGTGGGAGTTCTCGTTGGTTCTGCAGGTCGGTGATGGGGCTAACGAGGTCGCCGAGTGAGATGGCCGTCTTGGCGATCTTGTTGGTGGCCGTTCGTGGAAATTCGTCCACATAGGCGACGTATCGAGGGCGTTTGAAGGCCGCGAGGCGGGTCGCGTGTTCGTGGACTGCTGCGGGCGGCATGTCTGCCTGGCTGGTTCCCACGGCGAGTTTCAGCAGGACCATGACTTCCTCCCGTCGCATCTCGTCGGGAACGGCGATGGCGGCCGCCTCGGCGATAGCGGAGGCTTCGCGCATGGCTGCTTCGACCTCGCTGGCGGAGATGTTCTCCCCAGCGCGCTTGATCATCTCCTTGAGGCGGCCAACGATCCGGTGGTAGCCGTCCTCGTCCTTGATGAACAGGTCGCCGGTTCGAAGCCAGTCGCCGTCGAAGGTGTCGGCATTGGCGTCGGGCCGCTTGTAGTAGCCGAGCATGATCGACCGACCGCGGATCTGGAGTTCGCCCGTCTCGCCGGGTGGGCACTCGTTGCCCTCGTCGTCGACGACTCGGGTCTCGCGGAATGGTGCGGCGAGACCACAGGTATTGAGTTCCAGCTTCTCACCGGCGTCTCGGGGGCAGACCATGGCCGGTCCCACTTCGGTCATGCCGAAGCTGTCCCGGGCCACGATGTCGAACCGCTTCTCTGCCTCGGCCCGGGCTGAGGGGCGCCAACCGAACGCGTGGACCATCTTGAGCGGAAGGCTGGCGTCGTCCTGGCTGGCGGGAACAGCCTTCAGGATGGGCTCGGGGAGCACGCAGTAGTGGGCCTCGTGTTCCCGCAGCCAGCCCAGGAACCTGGACAGACTCATCTGCGACACGACGATGGCCGTGCCGCCGATGGCCATGGCCGACAGGAACGACCATTGGCCGTCCATGTAGAAGAATGGTGCCCAGAAGAACAGGCGCGAGCTGCCGTAGCTCTGGTGAACCATGCCGATCGAGTGGGAGAGCAGGAGCCAGTAGTCCTGGGTGAGCATGCACCCCTTGGGGAACCCGGTCGTTCCCGATGTGTACTGGAGGTTGGCTAGATCGGTGGCCGCGATCGGATAGCCGGGATCGAATGCCGCCAGCTCGCTTCCGGCCTCCAACGTCCCGAGGTCGTTGCCGTGCACGATGATCGGCTCGGCCAGCAGTTCAGGACGCTGCTGCATCGACTCGAACGCCGAGAGATAGTCGGCGCCGATGATCAGGGCCTGGGCGTCCGACTGGTTCAGGAGATAGTCGAGCTCCTTGCCGCCATAGGCGGTGTTGACCGGGACGAGGACGGCCCCGATCTTCATGATGGCGAACCAGACGATGACCGATGCCGGCCCGTTGGGCAACATGACGGCGATGTGGGCACCCTTGCGGTAGCCCCGGTCCAACAGCTCGGCTGCAACCCGGTTCGATCGTTGATGCAGGGCGGTGTAGGACAGCTCGACCTCGTCCTGGAAATAGTCGACCGCGATTGCATCGCCGTACCGGTCCGCCTGGGCCTCGCAGAACGCAGGGATGCTTGGAGGGAACTCGATGTCGTTCAGGCGAGCCGACAACGCGTTGATCTCGACTTGCCCGGCGTGGGTGCTCATTCCCCAGCCTCCGCATCGGTGAGCTGCAGGTAGGCCAGCCAATCCGCGACGACAGCGGGCGGGTCGGACCCTTCCAATTCGACCCTGGCCTCCAAGGTGAGCAGCGCTGCGCTCGGTCCGCGGTCCTCGAGACCCGAAACCGTGAACCGTCCCCGGATCCGCGATCCGACCGGCACCGGCGTGATGATCCGAACCCGATCGAACCCGTAGTTCAACCGGAACGCCACGCTGTCCTGGGGCAACGAGAGTGACTTGGCAAACCCGGTGAGATGCGACAGCAGCATGAATCCCTGGGCGATCGTCCCCCCGAAGGGAGCGATCCTGGCCGCCTCCTGGGGATCGGTGTGGATCGCACCGTCGTCTCCGGTCAGCGCCGCGAAGGTGTCGATCATCGACTGATCGATCTGCTTCCACTCGCTCCCCCCGACATCGGTGCCAACGAGGGCCACCAGGCCAGGAAGGCGTTCGGTCGGAGACGATCCAGCTGGTGAGGCAGTGGACATGCCGGTAGTCTGCCACTCTTGTGGCCTGGACCCCTGGGTGGACGACGACCACAAGGGGATCTCGCCAACGGCCGAATCAACGGTCAGAAATGACGGCTTGGCGCGCTGGCACTGGTCCGCCCTGACCGCCGTCGGCGCCATCTACTTTCGAATGCGCTGGTCGCCGCCGGTCTCGGTGCTGTGATCGCCAGCTTCAACACGGTCATCGTGGTCACCTGCTCTACGGGAACGCCGTCGCCGAGCAGGAGGAACTCGATCCAGCCGACCTCGTGCCGGCCTGAGACTCGGGCAGTACCACCTCATCACGGGCACGGGGGTGGTCGATTGTCGTCGCCGAGGTCGGCGTGTTCCGCCCGCGCCGCAGTGTGGGAGTATTGAGTTCCGTGCCGAATGAGGATGACGACCGACCCGAGCCAGACCGCAGTTCGCCACTGACGTGGTTGGGTCTCGCGGTCGCACTCGGCGCGGCCGGCTCGGTGGTCGCCCTCGGGTTCGTCGCGGTCGTCGATGCCGGGCAGGGGCTGTTGTGGCCGGACCCGCTCGACCCAAACGCGTTCTCGGGGTCGATCCGGATCCTGATCGCCCTGACCGTCGGGGGGCTGATCGTCGGCGCGCTCCATGCGCTGGTGCCGAGCGCGCAGGAGGAGAACGTCTTCGTGGCGCTCGCCAGCGGAAGGATCGACGCGTCGGCCGCACCGGGCGGCGTGGCGATCGCGGCGGTGACGTTGATCGCCGGGTTCAGCCTCGGTCCGGAGGTGCCGACGGGTATGGCGGCCGCCGGTATTGCGGCGTTCGCTGTCTCTCGGCGACTGGTACGGCAACCGCACCCGGATGTGGCGATGAGCGCGGCGATCCTGGCGCTTGGGGCGGGCTCTTCACGGCACCGTTGACGGCGCTGCTGCTCAATATCGAGTCGACCGTCGATCAGCGGGCGCTGCGCTGGGCTCGCCTCGCGGCCGACGCCACCGCGGCGATCGTCGGCTTCGCTATCTTCTTCGCCGTTGATGCCGGGTGGTCCGACGTCTTGCGGCTCCTCGACCTCCCCTCGTTCGAGCTTCGTCTCGTGGATCTCGCCGTGGCGGCCGGGTTCGGTGTCCTCGGTGCTGTCGTCGGCACGATCTTCAAGCTCTCGATGCTGGGCACGCGCCGACTGGCGACGCCGTTCCAGGGTCAGCCGTTTCTGCGCTGCACCGCAGTCGGGCTGGTGCTGGGCCTCGTCGGGATGGCGCTACCACTCACGTTGTTCCTGGGCACCGAGAGTCTTGCACAGGTCACCGGCGATCCGGCCGCGCTCGGCGTCGGCCTCATTCTCGTGAGCGCATTCGTCAAGATCGCCGCCACGACCGGCGCGCTGTCGTTCGGCTTCGTCGGCGGGCCGATCTTCCCGCTGCTGTTCATCGGCGGCAGCATCGGTTCGGTCGTGCACGTCTGGATCGACGACATCCCACTCGCGCTCGCCGTGACGGCGATGATAGCGGCCGTTCCGTCGGCGGTGATCCCAGTTCCGCTCAGCATTGCCACCCTCACGGTGTTGATCGCCGGACTCCCGGCGACCGAGAGCTCCGCCGTCTTCGTCGCCGCCGTCGTCGCGCTGCTGGCAAGCCGCTCGATCGAGGCGAGACTGCCCGCGCCCGGTGGCCGCGGTCCGGCTGCGGCCGAGCAGAGCTAGCCGCCGGTTCCGACCGTGTCGTCGGCGTGTGCTGGGAGCAGGAGGTAGGCGCCGACGAAGAAGCAGACCGCTCCGATGAACGTTCCGAGGTTGACGACGGTGATGTTCAGTGTCTCGCCGGTCGTCTTCAGCGTGAACGAGGCGATCGCGGAGGCCATGAAGAAGATCGAACCGACGTAGTTGAGGAGTGCTCCCCACCAGTCGGGATCGTCCCGCCGGACACACCACAGGCGGTGGCACACCGAGGTCCAGGAGAGGTGGCTGGCGATCAGGAAGGCGATCGACCCGAAGAAGTCGGGGCCCCAGACCAGCCGGTTCTCCTCTTCGACCGTGAAGGTCTCGATCATCGCGTCGATCGTGTTGGCGTTGAACAGCAGGGTGCCGATCAGCTGGATGAAGGTCGCCCACCAGAGGGTGTTGCCCGGCTCCCAGGCCCAGAAGCGCAACGCGCCGGCTCCCGTATCGTCGTCGTGGTCGTTGATCACCTCGAGGAAGGCGCTGTATCCACCGGCGGTGAAGAAGATCGAGCCGACGACGAAGGTGATCCCGACCGCTCGCCCGTCGACGAGTTGGGAGTACGGCGGGAACGACCCGAGTGCGAACAGGAACGAGCCGATCATGAACAGCGCGGCGATGCGCCATCGGAGATCGTGAGGGTTCCAGATCAGCTCACGGCGCCACTGCATTGCGACCACATGCCCCTTCGGTTCACGTATGGCTGAAGCCGGGCGCAGGCGCCGGGTGCGCCGGTGGGAACTGCTCGAGGTGGTCGACCGCTTTCTGCAGGGCCTCGAGGAGGCTGTCGGCGAGGTCCATGCCGAAACCTTCCCGCACGACGATGCGAAGCACGGCGACGTCGGTGGCGTTCTCGGGCATCGTGTAGGCCGGTACCTGCCAGCCACCGGTTCTGAGCTGGTCGGACACGTGGAACACGGTGAACTTGGAGGGGTCCTTGACTTTGAAGGCCAGGACCGGGATCGCCGTCCCGTCGCTGACGACCTCGAACGGGCCCATCGCGGCGGTCTTGCCCGCCATGTGAACCGCAATGTCGCGCAGACGCTCCATGATGCGCCGGTAGCCGTCGCGCCCGAGCCGCACGAAGTTGTAGTACTGGCCGACGATCTGGTTGCCCGGCCGCGAGAAGTTGAGCGTAAACGTCGGCATGTCGCCGCCGAGGTAGTTGACGTGGAAGATGAGGTCCTCGGGCAGGTCGTCCTTCGACCGCCAGACCACGAACCCGATGCCCGGGTAGGTCAACCCGTACTTGTGGCCGGACACGTTGATCGACTTCACCTGGGGGAGCCGGAAGTCCCACTCCAGATGGGGATGCAGGAACGGGGCGACGAACCCGCCGCTGGCGGCGTCGACGTGGATCGGGATGTCGGTGCCGTTGGCATCGTTGTAGGCGACGACGCGGTCGTGGATCTCACCGATCGGCTCGAACTCACCGGTGTAGGTCGTCCCCAGGATCGGGATCACCCCGATCGTGTTCTCATCCACCCGAGCCATCACGTCGTCGGGGGCGACCGTGAACCGATCCTCGGCCACGGGGACATAGCGGGCCTCGACGTCCCAGTACTTGCAGAACTTCTCCCACACCACCTGCACGTTGGAGCCCATCACCATGTTCGGCGAATCGGTCGACTGCCCGGCCGCCTCACGCCGCTGGCGCCACTTCCACTTCATCGCCAGCCCGCCGAGCATCACGGCCTCGCTCGACCCGATCGTCGACACACCCACCGCATCCCCGTCGGCAGGCGCATTGAACAGGTCGGCCACCATGTTCACACACCGCCGCTCGATCTCCGCGGTCTGCGGATACTCGTCCTTGTCGATCATGTTCTTGTCGAACGTCTCGGCCATCAGCTTCTCGGCCTCTGGCTCCATCCACGTCGTCACGAACGTCGCCATGTTCAACCGTGAGCTGCCGTCAAGCATCAACTCGTCGTGGATCATCCGGTAGACGGCCCCCGCCAGCGACTCCCCATCAGGCATCTGGTTCTTTGGAACCGGCACCCCCGCGAACCGACCCGCATACGCGGGAGCGAGAGCCTCATCGTCAGAGACATGCCGGTGGACCATGGTCGACCTCCTGGTCGCAACGGGGACGATCGGAGGCGATCCCCCCCAGATGGTCCATCCTTGCACTCGCGCCGTCGATTCGTCCCCGGATTCCTGTCCTCACCCGGGTGAAAGGTTGCTCCGATGCAACGAGCCGGGCGCCACGACCCGGTAGGCGCGTCGTGGCGCGTAGTGTTCGCGTATGACTCGATCGGAGGAGGACTCGTGACCGGTGTGATCGGTGTGATCGTCGTGGTGTTCGTCTGGCGGTTCTGCGTCCTGTTCGGTGCAGCGGTCTTCGAAGCGGCCGGACTCCCCGGGCCGGCGGCCGGCTTCGAGGCTCGTTCCGCGCTTGTGGGGGCAGGCTATACAACGTCGCAGTCGGAGCTGGTGGTGCGCTATCCGCCGGCACGCCGGGTCGCGGCGACGCTGGTCGTGTTCGGCTACTTCGGACCAGCACTGATTCTGGCGCTGCTCGGCGTGTCGTTCGTGGTCCCGGCCGACGAAGACCTGACCGTGCGGGTGGTGACGCTGGCGGCCCTGCTGGCCGGTCTGGTCGTGGTCGACCGAATCGGGATACTCCACTCGCTGGCCCGCTGGTCTGCGACTGCATTGACGCAGCGGATGACCGGGAACCTCGCACTCGAGCGGTGGATCGTCGTCGGGGACCACGCGATCGCGGCCGCGACGATCCCCTGTGACGCAGACCAGGCCAAGGAGGTGATCGAGGCGTTGACCGGTGCCGACGTCAGGGTTGTGGCGATCGAGCGCGCCGGGGCTAGGGACTTGGTGATCCCGACCAACTCA
This sequence comes from Acidimicrobiia bacterium, assembly GCA_029861725.1. Lineage (GTDB taxonomy): Bacteria > Actinomycetota > Acidimicrobiia > Acidimicrobiales > SZUA-35 > CADEDH01. The sequence continues at coordinate 18,515 of JAOTYQ010000018.1, forward strand.
CCGCCGACGCGGCCGACCCCCGGTGATCGCGTGGTTGTCTTCGGTCCCCGATCGTCCCTCGACGCGATCCGAGGTGCGTGACACGAGCAACACCGCCATGGAGGTCAAAGGCGTGCCGCTGGTGAGGTCCCACACCTGGAGCGGGCGTCCTGCACGGGCAACTATCGGGCAACGACGCTCCCAGCGCCCCCGCCACCACAGAAGCCCTGGTCACAGCACTGCTGAGGTCAGGGCTTCGTCGTTCCCCGCGAGCGAGGTAATGCAGAGGTAACACGGCGGCGCGTGAGCCGGCCGCTGGGTGCAATTCACATTCTCGAAACGAAGCACCGCGCTCGGAGTCGTAGCATGGTTCCGGAGATCAAAGGGAGAGAGACGTGTCCATCTACGAGATGCTCGGTGGCGACACATCGGTTGCTGAGGCGGTTGAGAAGTTCTATGCGAAGCTCAAGTCCGATCCGGTGATTTCAGTGTTCTTCGAGGGCACCGATGTGGCGGAGCTCAAGACCCATCAAAGGATGTTCCTGACGGCGGCACTCGGCGGTCCGGACGCCTACGAAGGTCGTGATATGAGGGCTGCTCATGCCCATCTCCAGATCACGGATACTGATTTCGACTTGTTCCTCGAGCACCTCGCGGAGACTCTGGCCGAAGTCGGATCCGCGCCCGCACGGATCGACGAAGTGCTCGAGGCGCTTGCGCCGCTGCGACTCGAGATCGTGACCGCCCCCGGCGAGGGCTCCGATGAGTGGGGCTCTCTGGATCCGACCGGGGGTAGCGGGTGAGGGATGAGGGTCCGAACCTACGATAGGAAGGGGGTCGTGCGCTCGGGTGAGCGCCGAGGCACACCGTCGAGCCATTCACGCAGCCGTGCTGGCGTCATCAGGCCCCGGTCACCGAGCTGGTCGTCGGCCACGCTCTCCAGCTCCGGCGGCACGCGCTGCACCACGTGATCGAGGATCTCGGCCACCGCAAAGTCGTCGATGACCGACGCCATCTCCTCGTCGTGGTCGACACCACGCGCCCGAGCTGCGTCGACCAGGCCCCGTAGCAATGACTCCCAGGTGGTCATCGGCCCCTGGGTGATCGAGGCCGATTCCGCGAACGAGTCGACGAAGGCGAACGGGACCCGTCGGATGGAGTGGCCTCCCGCGAGGGCCGCATAGAGCCAGTCCGAATCGAACGCGAAACCGAAGGTCGCCGGAGCCCGCAGGATGTCGTCCAAAACCGCCCGCCCGTAGAGCTTGAACGCCGCCTGCGTGTCTCGCAGCCCACTAGCGAACAACGCCCGGCCCACCATGCGTTGCATGTGCCTGAGCACGACGATCCCCGGACCCCAGCGGGCCTCGGCCTTGACGAGCACTGAATCGGGATGCTTCCGATCACCGACGACCACCTCGTGACCGTCTCTGAACGGTCCGAGTAGCAGTCCTATCTGGGCCAGGTTCACGGAATTGTCCGCGTCGGTCAGCACGACGGCGTCACAGCCTTCGTCCACCGCCGTCGCCGCCCCCCAGACGATCGCGCCGCCCTTGCGGGAATCGTCCACGTGACCGAGCGAGGCCAACGGGCCTGTGTCGGTAGGGACTTCGTCGGTCAGGCGCAACACCGACACCCGTCCGCCTTCTCGATGTTCGGCTGCCCGCTCGATGGCGACCACAGCACTGTCATCGGGATCGCCGTCGTCGACCGGGTACACCAACCATTGGGTCCGGGAGCCCTCGAACAGCCACGCAAGCTGATCGAGCTTCGTGTGGAGGGCGTCCTCGCCCGCGGGGTTGCTATCACTCCGCGGTCTGAGCCGCCGCTGCTCTCCCCACATCGCGAACACCACAGCGAGTGTCCCGTCCCAGTCGAGGCGCTGAACCACGGCCTTCGATTCGGCCAGATGCATGGCGATGCGAGCATCGAGTGGGCCGCTCGGATCTCCTGGCGCGTATGGTGGGGCGCCCCGCGCCAACACCGCATCAGCCAGCTGCCTGACCCGCTCCTGGTCCGCGGGCGACGCGAGGTCAAACGAGCCCGTGATCGGCCCACCGAAAGGTTCGCTCGCGCCCTCTGACACAGTCAACAGTTCTGGCAGCTCCTCGCCGAAGAGTTCGTGGCCTCCCACGCTAGCCGAGCGCCTCGAACACGAGGAGCTCTTCATCCGCCTCCACGATCGGCTCCCGACCGAGATGCGAGCGATCCGGGAGCTGACGGCCTCGGCGCTGTAGCGGTCACCCACCTACTGGGAGATGAATCCCGACCCCACCTGACGTCGCCGGCGCCTACTCGTCGTCGAGCACCCGATCAAGGCGAACGACGATACTCGACACTGTCAAGAGCCCGTCGTAGACGGGTCGCATGCCCGTCGAGCCTGCAGACGAGCGTGCTCTGTGATCATCACGGAGTCCAAGTGCCGCGCAACGGCTCGAATGATGACCTTCATGCGGTGCTCGCGTCCTGTACTACCGCCACGCCACAAGAGGAGACCTCGGGCCGGCCCGCGAGACCACGCCCTCCGGCAACAAGATCGGCCACGCGACGTGGTGTGGCGACCGACCCTATTGCGATGAGGTCTCCGCCCAGCTCCCTGACGAGGCCATTCGACGAGCATTGTCGAGCGCCCGGGTCGTGAGTGCCGTAATGGGTGGTGCTCTATCCGTCGTAGCTCTCGAGAGAGGACAGGCATCCTGGTAGGCGGACTGACCGGGCTAGGGTGAACCTGTTAGATCGATAGGGGGTCCTCAGGTGGAGCAGAGTTCGGGCTCGGTGTCGTTCGACGAGATCGAGGTGGGAAGCGACCATCGAGCGGGCCCCTTTGTTGTGACGGCTGAGGGCATCGGAGAGTTCTCCACGAAGTGGGATCCGTGGGACTACCACCTCGATCCCAAAAAGATCGATGCGTCACTGTTCGAGGGCCTTGCCGCATCCGGCGTACACACATTGTGTATCGCGAACCTGCTCCTTCATCAGGCAGGACAAGCTGGAAGCTGGAACATCCGGGCCTTGTTGGGTGCCGAGTACCGGTTTCCGAATCCGACCAGGGCCGGTGACGAGCTGTGGATCTCCCGTACGGTGACGGACAAACGAATGAGCCGCTCGAGGCCGGAGTTCGGTGTAGTGCAGTGTGAGGACCGGCTAGTCAATCAAGACGATGTCGTCGTGCTCGAACAGAAGCAATCGCTTCTCGTGGCTCGGTCGCCGGGGGCGACTGCTCAGCGCGACAGCTGACCCCAAGAGGTTCGGCCGATCGTAACCGGCGCACGAGCCCGGGTGCGGTGCCAGACTACGCCGGCCCAAGACGTTCGCCCAGCTCGGCCTGGGATTATCGTGCACTCCCGTGGTGCCGCTGATTTGTGCTTTCGGGGGGCTCAGCCTGACCATTTACGAGCACCTCCGGCACGACAGTACGATCTGGTTCTGTGATAGCCGAGTCCCTCGAGACAGAACGTCTGCGTCTGAGGCGGCCGGCTGTCACTGATGCTGTCGACGTCTATCAGAACTACGCTGCGGACCCCGAGGTCACCCGATACTTGACGTGGCGTTACCATCAGGACGTCTCCGAGACTGTCGCAGTGCTTGAGTCTTTCAGCCGAGCTTGGGACAGCCAACAGCGCATTCCTTGGGCGATCGAGTCGAAGGAGACTGGGGCGGTCATCGGCATGGTCGAAGCCCGCCCTGACGACGCCAAGGTTGAGGTCGCCTATGTGATCAGCCGGGCCCATTGGGGACAAGGCTTCATGACTGAGGCCGTGTCGGGGGTGATTTCCTGGGCGTTCGACCAGGGTGACGTCTGGCGGATCTGGGCTATCGCCGATACGGAGAACCTGGCATCCTGCCGTGTCTTGGAGAAAGCGGGCATGCAGCGCGAAGGGCGGCTCCATCGGTGGGGCTACCTCCCGAACGTCAGTACCGAGCCCCGGGATGTTTGGTGCTATGCCGTCTGGAGATGAAGACGCCGGGCGAACCGTCGACAATGCCACCCAGAATGCCGCAGTCGCTAGCGAAGAAACCGGCGTTCAGCCTCGCTCGGATCGCTCGATAGTGGATACTGCGCAATGTCCGTGCGTCGGGGTCAGGGACTGTTCCCACTGACGAAGCGTTCACGGTGTTCTCTGACGGTGTGCACGACGTCGAGTCGGCCAACGCCCGCTTCGATCGGATGCTGGCCGTTGCGAAGGACGTCCCTTATGCGAAGCGGCCGGTCATCGAGAAAGCTACCGTCCCGGGCCAGGGTTCAGACCCAGCCAGATCTCGCCTCGGTATCGAGGCGGGTCAGTCTCGGGGATGTCGAACATAGCGTTATAGACGACCTCGGGGTAGCCGTCCCCATCCAGGTCGGCGCACTTGTACGCCAGCACGCCCCGTACAGCAGGATCGATCCCGGCCGCCATCGGCTGGTAGTGAGGGATCCAAGCCGGATCCTGTCGGCCGGTATTCTCCATCCAGCTCCCCGCTGCCGACGAGCCGAACGCCGAGCTCAGGGCGAGATCGTCGTCACCGTCTTGGTCGAGGTCGCACGCCACGACGATCATCGAGTTGTAGTTCGTCGTTCTCGGGTCGGGGTTGGCGACTACCTCGGACCGCACCCAGGCCCCGTCCTGACGTCGATACGAGAGGACTGCGCCAGACCCCTCTTCGAGTGGAGCCAAGTCCGGGATATTGGTACCCACGATGATAAGCGGCTCGCCGGAGTGCTCGATCACCTTCACACCCCAGGCGCTGTAGAACGTGGGGTCGTCTTCGCTCCACTGATCGACGA
>JAOTYQ010000364.1 GCA_029861725.1 Acidimicrobiia bacterium
GCCCCGCTGGTCGGGCACTCGATGGGGGCCTTTGTCGTCGCGGTGGCCGTTGAGCGTCACCCCGACCGCGTCGAGCACCTGATCCTCGTCGACGGCGGCCTGCCGTTGCCCGTCGAGCTGTCGCCCGACGTCGACATCGAGGCCGCCGTGCAATCGGTGATCGGACCGGCGCTCGACCGCCTCGATCAGCGATGGCCCGACGAGGAGGCCTACGTCGAGTTCTTCACCAACCATCCCGCCTTCCAGCCCCCGAACGAGTGGCCGGCGGCGGCCGAGGCCTACGTTCGCTACGACGCCGTGGTCACGCCGGAGGGCGAGATCCGCTCCAGTGTCAACAAGGAGGCCGTCCTCGTCGACGGAGGGGCGGCGATCGTCGAACCGGAGTCCTCAGCCGCGATACGCCGGATCGCCACGCCGACAGTGCTCCTGTGGGCGCCCCGCGGCATCCTCGACCAGTCACCTGGGCTGTACAGCCGCGAGCAGATCGACGAGGCCGTCACCGAGCTCGCCCACCTCGAAGCCGAGCTGATCGACCACACCAACCACTACACGATCGTCGTCGGCGAACGCGGGGCGGCCGCGGTAGCCGATGCGATCGACGGCGCCGCGGATTGAGTCACCCCCGGCGCCATCCGGGACCGAGGCACCCCTGTCTCAGCTCACTCGGGGAAGTGGCAGGCCACCGGGTGACCGGCGCCCCGGTCGACGAGATCCGGGACGTCCTCGGCGCACAGATCCTGCGCCTTCCAGCATCGCGTCCGGAATCGGCAACCCGACGGCGGGTCGGCCGGGGACGGGACGTCGCCGGTGAGGACGATTCGCTCCCGCTCCCGCTCGAGCTGCGGGTCCGGCTCCGGAACGGCGCTCAGCAGCGCCTTCGTGTAGGGGTGAGAGGCATGCTCGAAGATGTCGTCGCGGCTGCCGGTCTCGACGATCCGGCCGAGATACATGACCGACACCGAGTCGGAGATGTGGCGGACGACGGCGAGATCGTGGGCGATGAAGAGGTACCCGATCCCGAGCTTCTCCTGCACGTCTTCGAGAAGTCCGATCACCTGGGCCTGGATCGAGACGTCGAGGGCGGAGACCGGCTCGTCGGCGATTATCAGCTTCGGCTCGAGCGCCAGAGCTCTGGCGATGCCGACCCGCTGGCGCTGTCCACCGGAGAACTGATGGGGGTACCGGTTGGCGTGTTCAGCGCTGAGCCCGACGAGGTCGAGCAGCTCGGACACTCGGGCCTGCCGCTCGCTCGACGTCAACAGCCCGTGGATAACGAACGGCTCCTCGATGATCGACTCGACCGTCATCCTCGGGTTGAGCGACGCGAACGGGTCCTGGAAGACGATCTGGATATCGCGGCGGGCTCGGCGAAGCTCCGAGCCTCGCATCGAGAACAGATCGCGGCCCTCGAATCGGGCGAAGCCGCCCGTCGGCTTCTCCAGGAGCAGGATCGTGCGGGCCACGGTCGACTTGCCGCAACCCGACTCGCCGACGAGGCCGTGGGTCTCGCCGTGGTACACCTTGAGATCGACACCGCTCACGGCTTGGACAGCCCCCAGGCGACGCCCGGGCACCAAGCTTCCGGTGATGGGGAACTCCTTGACCAAGCCTTCGACGTCGAGCAGCGGCTCGTCCGAGCGAGCGTCGGTCTCGGATCGCGGGCTCGGTGCTGTGACGGCGTCGACGAGCTCGGTCACGGCAGCTCCGCTGTACGATGGCAGGCCGACGCCCCTGAGCGACCGTCGACCGGTTCGAGCTGGGGCCGGGTGGTCGCACAGACATCGATCGCGTAGGTGCATCGTGGATGGAACGGGCAGCCCGGTGGGAGGTGGACGAGCGACGGCGGCGAGCCGGGAATCGAGTACAGCCGCCCCAGCTCACCGGTCAGCCGGGGCACGGACGCCATGAGGCCTCGGGAGTACGGGTGAGCAGGCGCGCCGTAGAAGTCGTCGGCGGTCCCGGTCTCGACGGCCCGGCCGGCGTACATCGTCACCACTCGGTCGGCAACCGACGCCACGACACCGAGGTCGTGAGTGATGAGCACCAGGCCCATCTGGGTCTCGGCTTGGAGCTGGGTCAGGAGCTCCATGATCTGAGCCTGCACCGTGACGTCGAGGGCGGTGGTGGGCTCGTCGGCGATCAACACCTTGGGGTCGAGAGACAGGGCGAGTGCGATCATCGCCCGCTGCCGCATGCCGCCCGAGAACTGGTGAGGGTACTGGCGGGCCCGCACCCCCGGGTTGGGGATCTCGACCCGGTCCATCAGCTCCACGGCTTTCTTGTTCGCTTCGCGTTTGCTCAGACCTCGATGGAACCGGAACATCTCGGCGATCTGCCACCCGACTCGGTACACGGGGTTGAGACCCGAGAGAGGATCCTGGAAGATCATGGCGATCTCCGGACCCCGGATCTCTCGCATCACAGAATTGGACGCACCAACGAGCTCGGTGCCCCGGTAGCGGATGCTTCCCTGGGCGATCCGGCCGGGCGGCATCGGCAGCAGCCCCATCACGGCCTGCACCGACACCGACTTGCCCGAGCCCGACTCGCCCAGGACCGCGAGCGTCTCACCGGCCCGGAGCTCCCACGACAGATCGGAGACGGCCTGGACGACGCCGTCGTTAGTGTCGAACGCGACGCTCAGGTCCTCGACCTCGAGCAGGAGCTCGCCGGCGTCGACCGGGCTCCAGACCTCGGTCGCCGTGATCGTCTCGGACTCGGTAACGCTCAACGGAACCTCGGATCGAATGCTTCCCGCAGCTGCTCCCCCATCAGAACGAAACCGAGGCTGGCGACGATCAGATAGAGGCCGGGGAAGAACAGCAGATGAGGCGACTGCTCGATGCGGGTGCCGGCCTCGCTGATCATGATGCCCCATGAGATCGAGTTGATCGGGAGGCCGATACCGAGGAACGACAGCGTCGCCTCGACCGAGATCACCGCCCCCATGCCGATCGTCGTGTAGACGAGGGTCGGGGCGACGGCGTTTGGCAGGATGTGGCGGAAGATGATCCGGGCGTCCGATGCACCGAGTGCCCGTGCGGCTTGGACGTACTCGAGGTTCTTGACCTGTAACACCGTCGATCGGTACAGGCGCACCACCGCCGGCCAGCCGAGGAAACCGATCGCCACCGTCACCTGCCAGATCTGGCGACCTTCCTGGGTGGTCAGCGCGCTGAGCACCACGATCGCCCCGACCAGGTAGGGCAAGGCGAAGAAGCCGTCGGCCAGGCGGGACACCAGGGAGTCGACGCCGCCTCCGTAGTAGCCGGCGAGGCCGCCGAGCAGGATGCCCACGATCACGGTGATCAGGGTGGCGAACAGCGCGACGATGAGCGAGACCCTCGCCCCGTGGGTCACCTGAGCGTAGTAGTCACATCCCTGCACGTCGGTCCCGTACCAGTGACTCGAGCTTGGCGGCTGCCGGGCGTCGCTGAGGAAGCAGAAGAGCCCGCTCGGGTCATCGGGCCCTGGCGACGGCCAAACGAAGAGCTGGGGGACGATCGCCATCGAGACGAAGGTGACAATGATGCCGAGGCTGACCCAGAACAACCATCGACCCTTCAGGATGAGCCACGCATCTCCCCAGTAGGTGCGGGGCGGACCGACGAGCCCCTCCGCGTCGAACCGGGCCTGGTCCCGTGCGTCGAGGCTGCCGTCGAGCTCGGCGACCGGGTCGGTGTCAGTCATAGCGGATCCTCGGGTCGAGCCAGGCGTAGACCATGTCGACGATCAGGTTGATCACGAGATAGGCCATGACGAGGAAGATCGAGATGCCGGTGATCATCGTCGTGTCTCGCTGGACGATGGCCCTGGTGATGCGGAACCCGATCCCGGGGATATTGAACACCGATTCGGTGACGATCGTCCCTCCGAGCAGAGCGCCGAGGTCGATGGCGAGCACGGTCACCACCGGGATGAGGGCGTTGCGGAGCGCGTGCACCGTGAAGACCCGGCGCTCGCTGAGTCCCTTCGCTCGGGCGGTTCGCAGATAGTCCTCCCGGAACGTATCGAGGAGGGTCGTTCGCATCAGCCGGGCCGTGACCGCGGTTGACGAGACGGCGATCACCAGCGCCGGCAGGACATACGACATGAGTCCTTCCTCCACCCCGGCGACGGGGAAGATGCCCCAGCGGACGCCGAAGAACAGCTGGGCCAGCAGCCCGAGGACGAACGCCGGTGTCGCCAGCATCACCAGGCTGGCGATCAGGAATCCGTTGTCGACCGGTCCGTCCTTGCGGCGGGCCGAGATGATGCCGAGCGGGATGCCGAAGACGCCGATGAAGAACACCGACATCGAGGCCAGGGTGGCGGTACGAGGCAGCGACTCCCGGAAGATCTCGTTGATCGGTCGCTGGTTGGCGATCGAGTCGCCGAGGTCGAAGCGGAGGACGTCCCGCATGTAGAGCACGTACTGCTTCCAGAGCGGCTCGTCGAAGTGGTACCGCTCGATATACGCCGCCCGGAGATTGTCGGGTATCCGCCGCTCACCGAACTGGGCCTGGATCGGATCCCCCGGAATGATCCGGATCACCAGGAAGATCAGGAAGGTCGTGATGAAGAAGACCGGGATCAGCTGGAAGACTCGACGGATGAAATAGCGCAACATGTGGGGTGAGAACCGCCCGGTCGGGGTGGGCAGAATCTGCCCACCCCGACCACGCTAGTTGTTACGAGCCGACCTCGACGTTCTCCAGCTCCGTGTAGCCGAACACGGTGTAGACCACGTTGTCGACGTTCTCCGTGTAGACCTTCTGACCGGTACCGAAGAACATCGGGGCGACCGGCATGTCGTCGCAGAGGGTCTGCTGCGCCGTCTCGAGCGCCGGGAAGCCGTCGATCTCCGACGGGGCGGCCCGGAAGTCGGCGATCGCCGTGTCGAAGGTGTCGGAAACGTACGCCGAGTAGTTGTCGCCCGACGTGCTCAGGAAGAGCGGCGAGAGGAAGTTCTCGGCGGTCGGAGCATCCCACAGCCAGCCCAGGCGGTAGGGGCCGTCGACCTCGCCGCCCTGGAGCTGGTCGAGGTAGGGAGCGAACTCCTGGGCCACGAACTCGGTCTCGATGCCGAGGGTCTGCAACCAACCGTTGGCCACGGCCTGGGTCCAGTCCTCGTGACCGCCGCCGCTGTTGAAGTAGATCGTCACCGTGTTGCCAGGAACGCCACCGGCGGCGTCGAACAGCTCCTTGGCGGCGTCGGGATCGAAGGCGGTGTTGGCGCAGTCACCGATCGCCCCGGGAGCGAGCGGCGGGGCGAAGCCACTGGCCGGAGCCCGGGTGCCGGCGAAGATCTCGGTCGTGATCGTGTCCCGATCGATGGCCAGCGACAGCGCCCGGCGGATGTCTGGGTTGTCGAACGGCGGGGTCTGGGTCGGGAAGCCGAGGTAGTTGTACGAGCCGGTCGCCAGCTCGATGAAGCGGTCCGGGAAGTCGCTCTCGGCCGTCTCGATGTTCTCTGGCGGCACGTCGGCGATGTCGAGGTTGCCGGCCTGGGCCTCCAGGTACATGGTCTCGATCGAGTCGTAGATCTGGAAGTTGATGGCATCGGGCACACCGGCGTCGCCGTAGTAGCCGTCGTAGCGGGCCAGGTCGATCGCCACGTCGTGCTCCCACGTGCCGTCCATCATGTAGGGCCCGTTGCCGACCGGAGCGTCGCTGTAGCCGTCGCCTCCGGCTTCGACCGCGGCCAGGTTGACAGGGGAGAACACCGGGTGCGCAAGCACCTTGGGCAGCACCGGGTAGGCGCTGGCCAGGGTGATCTCCAGGGTGGTGTCGTCGACGGCCGTGACACCGGAGATCTCGGTGGCCTCACCGGCCTCCACGTCGGCCCACCCTTCGATCTGGGCGATCGCCGAGCCCTGGTAGGACACGTCGGAGAGGTTGTCCGGGTTGGCGACCCGGTTGAAGGCGTCGACGAACGACTGGGCGGTCACAGGATCACCGTTGTGGAAGGTGACGTCGTCTCGCAGGTTGAAGGTCCACGTGACGTTGTCGTCGGTGCTCCAGTCGGTGGCGACCGCCGGCACCGCTTCGAGATCGGCGCCGTAGTCGGTCAGCCCGTCGAACAGGAGCCGGGCGACCTCGAAGCCCTCGGAGTCCTGGGTGTTGAACGAGTCGATCCACGAAGGCTCGACGATGCCATACGACACCGCACCACCCTCGGCCATCGCCTCCTCTTCTTCGGCTGCCGGCTCCTCCTCGTCCTCGGCGGCTGCCTCGGTATCTTCGGTCTCGGTGGCCGCTTCGGTCGTGTCCGTCGTCTCGTCGTCGTCATCGCCACCACAGGCGGCGGCGATCAGAGCCAAGGCGAGGGCAAGCGCCCA
>JAOTYQ010000365.1 GCA_029861725.1 Acidimicrobiia bacterium
GAGGAGATCGTCAGGCTCGCCAGCCCCGTGACCTACATGCGCCGCACCGCCACTCAGGACACGGTGCTCGGCGGTCAAGAGATCGCAGCCGGCGACAAGGTGTGCATGTTCTACCTCTCGGCCAACCGCGACGCCGACGTGTTCGAAGATCCCTACCGGTTCGACGTACGGCGCGACCCCAACCCGCATGTCGGCTTCGGCGGCCCGGGACCCCACTACTGCCTCGGCGCCCACCTGGCCCGGCGAGAGATCATGGTGATGTTCCGGGAACTTTTCGAGCGACTACCCGACATCGAGGCCGTCGGCGAGCCAGACGTCTTGAGCTCCAGCTTCATCCACGGAGTCAAGCACCTGGAGGCCCGCTTCACCCCTGTCCAAGTAGCCGCCGGCTGATCGCCTAGAGTGCCGCTTTCCTCTTCCGGAGCACGTCGAGCGCCTCGTCGGCGTGGGTGTTCATGTTCGTCTCCGAGGTGATGACCGCCAGGACCCGGCGGTCGGTGTCGATGACGAACGTGGCCCGTTTGGTCGGCAAGGGCCCCGGTCGCTTGACGCCGAACTGGCGAGCGACGACTCGGTCGGGATCGGAGAGCAGGGGGAAGCCGAGGCGGTTCTCCACGGCGAACTCGTTCTGCCGATCGACCTGATCGGCGCTGATTCCCACGATGCTGGCTCCGAGCTCGGCGAACTCCGACGACAGGTCGCGGAAATGACAGCTCTCCTTCGTTCAACCCGTTGTCTTGGCCTTGATGTAGAAGTACAGCACGACCGGGCCCGACTCGAGCAGGTTGGTCAGGCTCACTGCGTCGCCGTGTTGATCGAGCACCTCGAAGCCGTCGACCACGTCTCCGACCTTCACCACGGTTGTCTCCTCTCGTTGGCGCTCTCGGTGGTGGCAACCTACACCCCCACCGACTCGCAACCCGGCATCGGGGACGATCATGATGGAGATCCGAGCCGCTAGCTAGGAGCACGGGAGCACAAACGATGACCACGATGATTCCGGCCACGAAAGCGCTGCACGAGACCCACCGCCTCGGCGTGAGTGGCGCCGTCGACGCCGACGGCCACATCCTCGAGCCACCCGACCTGTGGGAGAGCTACATCGACCCGGAGTTCCGAGATCGGGCACTGCGAATCGTGCTCGACGAGAACGGCTTGGAGGAGCTCGAGATCGACGGCCACCGCTCGAAGCTCACCCGGAAGGGATCCCTGTCGGTCCTGGGTGCGATGGGCGATCCCGACCTCGCCGGCATGCAGTTCGACCCCGACCGGACCTATCTGAACGAGGCGCCGTACGGCACGATGCATCCCGGGGAGCGGTTGGATGTGCTCGATGCGGAGAACATCGATGCCGCCATTCTCTACACGACGGTCGGGTTGCTGTGGGAGGCGGAGCTCGAGGACCCCGAGCTGTCGCAGGCCTACACCAAGGCCTACAACCGCTGGATCTGCGAGTTCTGCGCCGACTCGCCCCGCCTCGTCCCGACCGCCCACCTGTCCCTCGGCGACCCGCAGGCCGCAGCGAAGGAGCTGGAGCGTGCCGTCGGGGAGGGCGCCAAGGGAGCGTTCGTCGCGCCGTTCACCCACCAAGGCACCCCGCTCGGCCACCCCGACAACGACGCGGTGTTCGCCGCCGCCCAAGACCTCGCCGTCCCGTTCGCGATTCACCCGACGTTCGAGCCGCAGTGGACGAAAGGGACCAGGATGGGCGCGTGGGAGAATGTGAAGCAGCTCCGTCTGCTGTCCTCGGTCCAAGCCTCGGACGGTGTCCGCCACCAGTTCACGACGCTGTTCGACTACGGCGTCTTCGACAAGTTCCCCGACCTGAAGGTCCTCGTCCTCGAGTCGGGTGGAGGGTGGATCGGTTACTGGCTAGACCGGATCGACGCGGTCTACGCCCACACGTTCATCGGCACCCGAGTGCCGCTCGAGAACAAGCCCAGCGACTACTTCCGGGAGCAGGTCTGGATCAGCTGCGATCCAGACGAGCGCACGATCCCGGCGCTGGCGGAACGCTACGGCGCCGACCGGTTCCTCTGGGCCTCCGACTTCCCCCACCCCGACCACACCGTCGACTACGTCAACGATCTGCAGGAGCTCATCGACTCGTTCCCAGCCGACGAGCGTGAGGCGTTCGTCGGCGGTAACGCCCGGACGCTGTTCGACATCCCGGCGACCGCCACTGTCGGAACGAGCTGACCGCGACCGCCCCGCGCTGGGTTCAGGGGCGCTCGCCTCGCATCAGGCCGCGCCCGATGACCATCTTCTGGATCTCGCTCGTGCCCTCACCGATGATCATCAGCGGAGCATCGCGGTAGTACCGCTCGACCGGGTACTCGGTAGTGAACCCGTTCCCGCCGTGGATTCGCATGGCATCGAGCGACACCTCGGCTGCGGTCTCGGAGGCGAACAGCTTCGCCATGCCGGCAGCCATGTCGGCCCGCTCTCCGGTGTCGACCTTGCGGGCAGCTTCCCTCGTCAGCAGGCGGGCTGCCTCGACCTTGGTCGCCATCTCGGCCAGCTTGAACTGGATGCCCTGGTGCTGCCCGATCGGCTTGCCGAACGTCTCTCGCTTGCCGGCGTAGTCGAGGGCGGCGTCGAGCGCCGCCCTGGCCACCCCGACGCCGCGGGCAGCGACGTTGACCCGGCCCAGTTCGAGCGAGGCCAGGCACCAGTGGAACCCCTCGCCGACCCCATCGGGACCTCCGAGCACACGATCGGCCGGGAGGCGGTGGTCGACGTAGGTCATCTCGACCGTCTCGAGGCCGCGGTACCCCAGCTTGGAGACGTTGTGGCTGATCGTCACGCCGCCGCTCGAGGGGCCCGGGTCCTTGTCGACGAGGAAGCAGGTGATGCCCTCATCGCCGACCCGGGCCAGCAAGGCCACGAGACCGGCCCGCTCGCCGTTCGTGACCCACATCTTGGTGCCGTTGATGACCCACTCGTCGCCATCGCGCTCTGCCTTGCATCTCAGTGCGCCGGCGTCGCTCCCCGAATCGTGCTCGGAGAGGGAGAAGCAGCCCCGGCGCTCGGCGGTCGCCATCTGGGGAAGCCACCGGTCTCGTTGGGCCTCGGTGCCGTACCGGGTGATGAGCTGGGCGGCGATCAGGTGGCTGTTGACCACACCGGCCAGCGACATCCAGCCCCGCGACAGCTCCTCGATCACGCGGGCGTACGTCGACACGTCGAGCCCGAGGCCGCCGTAGCGCTCCGGGATCGTGGCACCGAACAACCCGAACTCGGCCATCTGCTCGACCATCGCGTCGGGATAGGCGTCCTCGAGCTCGAACGCCGAAGCGTTGGGAACGACCTCGGCGTCGACCCACCGGGCGACGGTGTCGACGATCTGGTCGGCGATCTGGGGGTCGGTCATGGCCGCGCTCCTCGGTGGTCACTCGGTCGGCGGTGCGCCGTCATCGACAAGCTAGGAGACTGCTCGGGCCGGGGTCGAGCCCGGGACATTGCCCCGTCGCGACCACGGATCGTGGTGATCGGCGAGTCTGGCCATGTTTCGATCGGATGGTGGTTAGATTACGAGTGCGGGGCGGTAGAGAAAGCTCGATGTACGAACTGTGGACCCTGATCAAGACCGCATCGATGCGGGCGAGGTACTCAACGCCCTGGCGCTCAATGCTGCGAGCGGGTCGTCGGAGGCCCTCGACGAGCTGTTGCAAGTCGTGGACGACCAGCGGCTGGCCAACGCCATCGTTCGCCGGTTCATACTGAACGAGGAGCTCGTCGACGAAGCGACACAGGACACGCTGATTGCGGTCGCCGAGTCGATCCACAAGTTCCGCAGCGAGTCGAAGTTCACGACCTGGCTGTACTCGATCGCGCGCAACGTGGCAATCGGCCATCTGCGACGGATGAATCCCGATGTGTCGCTCGACTCGGCCGAGAACTCGGCCGGTGCCTCGCGCCGGTTGAGCTCGGTGGTGTCGGAGCGCACGGCCATCCAGAAGGCGATCGCGCAGCTGCCGAGTCACTACCGCGATACCGTCATGCTCCGCGACGTGGAGCGCCGTTCCTACGAGGAGATCGCCGAAGAGCTCGACATCGAGCTCAACACGGTGCGATCACGGCTGGCCCGTGGCCGGGCCATGTTGGCCGCCGCTATCCTCGATGAGGGACCTCATGGCTGACAAACATGGTGGAAAAATCGGTCGGTACCGCCTCATCGCCCCCATCGGTTCCGGAGGATTCGCCACCGTCTATCGCGCCGTCGACGAGCGGCTGGGGTGCGAGGTGGCGCTCAAGGTCCTGGCCGAGAACCACAGCCTGGTGCCGGACTACCGTGAGCGCTTCATCTCCGAGGCACAGCACCTCCGACGCGTCGACTCGTATTGGGTTGCGTCGATCTTCGATCTCGGCGAGACCGACACGGGCCAGCCCTACATGGTGCTCGAGCTGGCCGACCGGGGTGATCTCGAGACGAGGGTCAACAACCTGTGGGATCAGAGCCGCAGCGTGAGCGGCGACGATCTGCTTGTGCTGGCCGAGACGCTCGCCCACTCGCTGTCGGCCATTCACGCAGCCGACCTGGTCCATCGAGACGTCACCCCCGGCAACCTGCTGGTCCGGCACAACGGGCTGAAGCCGGCGCCCTGGTCGGGACGGACCCTGCTCGACCGGGGCGAGCGGCTGTTGTTGAGCGATCTCGGCTACGCCAAGGACCTGCGGGCCGCGTCTGGCATCACCTCGGGTGGCGGTACCGCCGGGTTCGCGGCACCCGAGCAGCACGGCGAGATGACCCAGGTCGACACCAGGGCCGACGTGTACGGTGCGACCGCGGTGCTCGAATGGGCGGCCACGGGCAGCGTCTACGAGCAGCCGCTGACCGACGTGGCCCGGATCGGCATGGCCGAGGAGCCAAAGGACCGGTTCGAGGACATCAGCGCCTGGCACGCCGCAGTCCGCCAGGTCCTCACTG
The DNA here is from genome assembly GCA_029861725.1 of Acidimicrobiia bacterium. Taxonomy (GTDB): domain Bacteria; phylum Actinomycetota; class Acidimicrobiia; order Acidimicrobiales; family SZUA-35; genus CADEDH01. Next base: position 4,931 of record JAOTYQ010000365.1, read on the forward strand.
GCCCGTCGTCGCCGGTCGGCATCAGCAGCGGGCTCATCGAAGACGGTCCTCCCCCCTGGGCCCGCCCGGCTCTCGCTGCCGTTGCCGGTCTCAGTCTCGGGTTCGTGGTTGCGGCTGCGTTCTGGTACGACAACGAGCCGACGTCGGTCAATCCCAACACCACCGATGCGATCACCGAGACGACCGATACGACGGTTCCGTCGACGTCGACGCCGCCGACGCTGCCGCCGGCGACCGGCGAGGAGTCCGTTCCAGCCACGCCCGAAGGGGCGACGGAGCCGGCGCCGAGCGTCGGGAGCACGGTGTCGGTGCCCACGTCACCGACCGAAGAGTGACAAGCCCGGTTGTGGCAACCGGCGTCGAGGTCCGAAACGCGCCGGGTGCTCGAGGCCCAAGGCGCCCTGGGTGGTTCGACTCTGTGGTCGAACGGTGACGCTGGGCGAGGTTTCTCACGGCCTGCCTGAGATGGGACAGTACTTCGGTGCTAGAATTTCATCCGACGGGTCGTCCCCATTTGGGGCAGTTAGACGAGAGACGACCCGCCGGACCTTCTAGCAAGGTGCTAGAGCTTGCAGTTCCGAGCTCCGTTGCCCGAAACCGGCAGCTGAGCTACATCCGACGGGTCGTCCCCATTTGGGGCAGTTAGACGAGAGACGACCCGCCGGACCTTCTAGCTCAGTTGCTAGACCTATGGAGCATCCGGGCTCCGCCACCCGGTGTGCTCATCTGTGAGTACTGGCCCTCCGGATTACGATTCCGTGTTGGTTTCGTGTCCGTGGAACTGGGAATAGGTCGCGGAGACCGACGCAAAAGTTCCAGAAGACGTCGAAAAAGTTCGCTGGCAGACACATCCCGCCCCGTTCGTATGCCGTCTGAGCTGGGGTTTCGCGGCTCTGATGGCCGCTAATTCTTTCGTCGCGGCCTACCGCTGTCGTCGTAACACAACGTCACGCACACGTTCACATTCCGATCGTCAGGGAGCGGTCCTTCCCTGACCGGACCCGGACTCCGCTCGGGGCTCGATCAGGGGGACCCCTCATGGCGTCGCAACGGGTCGGGGCCGACGCTCTACCCATGAGCCACCTCGCCCGCGACCCGTTCCCTGTCGAGCAGCCAGAGCCGCCGGTTCGGCGCCCTCGCTTCGCTTGGCCGCTCGGATGCTCGCGATCGTGTCCCGCCGCACCTCGCTGGTTGCCCGTCGTCGTCCTTCCTGCGTTGGCTGTGCTCGCCACAACCGCCTGCAATTCGGTGCTCGGCATCGAGGGCTCGGGCGTTCCCGAGACCCGTGGGTTCGCGGTCGGCCGCTTCGACGAGATCGACATCAGCAACACGTTCGATGTGGAGATCACCGTCGCCGACAGGCCGCCGTCGGTGGAG
>JAOTYQ010000366.1 GCA_029861725.1 Acidimicrobiia bacterium
GCCAAACGTCGTCGAACCTGAGCATGATCGTGAACGTCCAAACGACCAAGTGTTCGCCGCGGGGCGGCTCACCCCGAGTTTGGCCTCCGGCCAAACGTCGTCGAACCTGACACGATCGTGAACGTCCAAACGACCAAGCGAAACTAGGATGAGGGCGTGGCTTGCGCTGACGCCGTCCGATCCGGATCGAGCAGCTGATGGTCGGCGACACCGCCAGGCAGGCGATGCTCGACGATCTCTCGGCACGATCCGCTGAGCTCCAGGACGACGGTCTGTACAAGCACGAACGGGTGATCGCGTCGCCGCAGTCGGCCCACATCGAGCTCGCCGACGGAAGGTCGGTGATGAATCTCTGTGCCAACAACTACCTCGGACTCGCCAACCACCCGGCGTTGATCGAGGCGGCCCGCAGCGCGCTCGTCACCTACGGGTACGGCATGGCGTCGGTGCGGTTCATCTGCGGCACGCAGACGGTGCATCGCGAGCTCGAGCGAGAGATCAGCGGATTCCTCGGCACCGAGAACACGATCCTCTATTCGTCGTGCTTCGACGCCAACGGCGGCCTGTTCGAGACGATCCTCGACGAGCATGACTGCGTGATCAGCGATGCCCTCAACCACGCGTCGATCATCGACGGCATACGGCTCAGCAAGGCCCGTCGGTTGCGCTACGACAACAACGACATGGCCCAGCTCGACCAAAGGCTGCAGGAAGCGAGCGACGCTCGCTACCGGCTGATCGCGACCGACGGCGTGTTCTCGATGGACGGCGTGATCGCCGATCTCGAGAAGATCTGCGAGCTCGCTGACACCTACGACGCGATGGTGATGGTCGACGATTCCCACGCCGTCGGCTTCGTCGGGCCCGGCGGCCGTGGCACGCCGGCGTACTGCGGGGTCGCCGACAGGGTCGACATCGTCACGGGCACCCTCGGCAAGGCGATGGGTGGCGCATCGGGTGGCTACACCAGCGGCCGGCACGAGATCGTCGAGTGGTTGCGGCAGCGATCGCGACCGTACCTGTTCAGCAACTCGCTCGCCCCGGTCATTGCGTCGACGACATTGCGAGTGCTCGACCTGCTCGGGTCGGCGCCGGAGCTGCACCAGCAGCTCGAGCGCAATTCGAAACGGTTTCGCTCGGGCATGGAGGCGGCAGGTTTCACGCTCGCCGGTGCCGGCCACCCGATCATCCCGGTCATGCTCGGTGACGCCAAGCTCGCTGGCGAGATGGCCGATCGGCTACTCGCCGAGGGCCTCTACGTGATCGCCTTCTCCTTCCCGGTCGTGCCGCGCGGTGCGGCCCGTATCAGGACCCAGATGTCGGCCGCCCACTCCGACGCCGACATCGACCGGGCGATCGACGCGTTCAGGCGCGTTGGCCGTGAGATGGGCCTCGTGTCGTGAAGGCGCTCGTCAAGGCGAAGCCCGAACCGGGCCTCTGGGCAGACGACGTCGAGCAGCCGACGCCCGGGCCACAGGACGTCCTCATCCGAGTCCGCAAGACCTCGATCTGCGGGACCGACCTGCACATCCGGAGCTGGGATGCCTGGGCTCAACAAACGATTCCCTACCCGATGGTGGTCGGGCATGAGTTCATGGGCCACATCGCCGACGTCGGCCGCGACGTCCAAGAGATCGAGGTCGGTCAACGCGTTGCTGGCGAGGGCCACATCACCTGCGGGCACTGCCGCAACTGCCGCGCTGGCCGGCGCGAGTTCTGCCACAACCACATCAGCGTCGGCGTCACCCGACCCGGCGCATTCGCTGAATACCTCGTCCTGCCGGCCGAGAACGTGTTCGTCGTGCCGGACTACATCGACGACGACCTCGCCGCTGTCCTCGACCCACTCGGCAACGCGACCCACACCGCACTGCGCTACGACCTCGTCGGCGAGGACGTGCTCATCACCGGTGCAGGACCGATCGGAGCGATGGCCGGGGCGATCGCCCGGCACATCGGGGCCCGCCACGTGGTCATCACCGACATCAACGACTACCGGCTCGGACTCGCTTCGAAGCTCGGAGCGACCCGAGTGGTCGACGTCTCACGCGAGGCGCTGGCCCAGGTCATGGACGAGCTCGGCATGACCGAGGGGTTCGACGTCGGGCTCGAGATGTCGGGCGCCGGGTCGGCGCTCAACCAGCTGCTCGACACGATGAACCACGGGGGACGGGTCGCCCTGCTCGGTATTCCGGCCGGACCGCTCACGCTCGACATCAACGACGTGATCTTCAAGGGGCTCGAGATGCAGGGGATCTACGGCCGTCGGATCTTCGAGACCTGGTACAAGATGGCGGCGATGCTGAAGACCGGGCTCGACGTGAGCTCGATCATCACCCACCACTTGCCCGCCGAACGGTTCGAGGAGGCCTTCGACATAGTCGCCACCGGCCAGTGCGGCAAGGTCGTCCTCGACTGGGCCTGAGGGGCGACTCGAGCTTCACCCGGGTGACACCCTACTTTCCCCTGGATATGGTGCCGAGCATCCAGGATACTCGGATCGGTGAGGCAGGTACACGACATCGATGTCATGACGCCGAATGCCAGCATCGCCTGTCATCTCGATCGTGATCGTCGCTCTGCTACCTGTTCCACCGTGGACAGCCACCGCTTGCGTCCCGAGCCGGTGAGCGGGAAACGGCGCAGGACTCAACGACAATGCTCGGTCTGAGGCCACCGATCCTGGCCGGGACGATCAAGGTGACAGCCCTCGCGGCCCTTGTGCTGGCCATGCTGCTGACATCGTTGACGACCGCCGCCGACGCTCAGGGGTCGGATGACGCAGACTCAGCTGCTCAGCAGCTGGCCGAGATGTATGCGCCGGTCATGATGTTGAAGGCTCAGGAATTCCCCTGCGACACCAACGGTGAGATGTTCGCGCCGACCTCTGTAGACGTGGTGCTGGACAACCCGGAGATCATGCTTCGGGAGGTCAGCATCGGTGATCCGCTGGTCATGCACGGCCCGAGTGCCTCGGATCTCCATGGGCTCGGGGAGGGCTTCTTCCTCGATTTCCCCGGCCTGGCGGTCGATCCGGGTTGTCTGTACGAGCGCGACTTCGACATCTTCAGCGATGGCCGACCGCCTGTCGTCTATGCCCACCTTGCCCGACAACCCGACAAGCCGGGCTTCCTGGCGTTGCAGTACTGGTTCTACTGGTACTTCAACGTGTTCAACAATCTCCACGAGAGCGACTGGGAAGGGATTCAGATCCTGTTCGAGGCGTCGACTGCGGAGGAAGCGCTGGCCTCCGAGCCGATCGAGGTGGCCTATGCCCAACACGAGGGCGGAGAGACCGCAGCGTGGGACGCCGAGAAGCTCGAGCGCGACGGGACGCATCCGGTCGTGTACTCATCGAAAGGGTCGCACGCGAGCTACTACTCCTCAGCTCTCTACCTCGGACGGCGGGGGAACCAGGGCTTCGGATGCGACAACACCGACGGTCCGTCCGACCGGCTCGAACCCGAGGTGGTCGTGCTCCCGGACACGGTCGACGACCCCGACGATCCACTGGCTTGGGTGATGTTCGAGGGGCGCTGGGGCGAGCGCCGCGACGGCAGCTTCAACGGCCCGACCGGACCGACCGACAAGGAGCGTTGGCTCGAACCGATCGATTGGCAGAACCAGCTGCGGTCGTCGAGTGTTGTCATTCCCGCCGGCGATTCGCAGGGCAGCCAGACGATCTCGTTGTTCTGCAACGCGGTCGAGTGGGGGTCCGGCGTGCTCATCAGGTTCACTCAATCTCCGGCCAGGGTCATCATCACCTCCGGTCTGGTGTTTCTCGCCACGATGTGGCTGGTGGGACGCACGGACTGGTCGGGTGTCGCTCCGCTGCCGATCCGCCGTCGCCGGCGAGCCGGCCAGATACTACGGGCCGCTGCGAGGACATACCGATCATCGACCGTCGATCTCGTCACCTTCGGCGCGATCTACGTACCTATCGCTCTGGTCGTTGGCCTCATCGGCGGCTTGGTCGCGACCATTCCGTTCCTTGGGGACATCCACGACCTGACGGGCCCGCTCAGTGGAACGAGGATCGTCATGGCGGGACTCGCCATCAGCCTTCCCCACGTCATTGGGTTCGTAGCGGTGAACGCGATGGTCTCGACCTATGCCGCAGGACTCGAGTCCGGCGAGCGCCGGTCGAGATCTGAGTCGGCCCGATTGGTTTGGCGGCGGCGGCGCGAGCTCGCGTCGGGACTCGGGCGGGCCATCGTGATCGTCGGGGCGTTGCTGATCAGCCTCGTGGGTGCGCCGTGGGGCGTGAGGCAGCTGGTTCGCTACCAGTTCTTGGCCCAAGCCGTGATGCTCGATGGCCTCGATGGCCGACAGGGCCTGGCCCGGAGCTCCGATCTCGTCACCGGACGTTGGTGGCACACAGCGATCATGATCGCCAGCTTCAACGCGGTGGTCATCGCCGGTGGGTTCCTCTTCTCGCTCATCCTGCTCGTTCTGCTCCCCAGCCTCCCGTTGTGGCTCTTCTCGGCGATCGTGGCTCTGATCAATGGCTTCTTGGTCCCGCTCGTGTCCGTCGCCCAGCTGCTCCTCTTCGGTGACGCAGTTGCCGAGCAGGACAACGCCGATCGGGCCGAGCTCCTCGCCGTCTGAGATGAGTGGGCCCAGCGCGGAGTCCTCGAGTCAGACGGGACGTACGGCTACGTCCTCGACGACCCGGTGGGGCCCGCGTGCCTCGATTACGTTTCGGCGGCGAGCGCTGCCTGCTGGTGTTCGACCTGCATCGTCTCGCCGTCGGTAGCTGCATTGTCGCCGCTTTTCGCGTCGTCAGCAGCGACGACGACCGCGACCATCAATATCAGGAAGAAGATCACGGCCACCGCGCTCAGTATCCACGGCAGGAGGCCGGGTGTCAGATCGGAATCAAGCGGCTGGCTCACGGGTGGTTCCTTTCCTCGAGCTTCGGATCCGGTGGCAGCGACTCGTCCTCAGACTCGTTGGGTCCGATAGCCTTGCCGGCTCGAAGCGCCAAGCGACGAGAGGTCGGCCACTACGGCGATGGCAACCAAGAACCAGCCGAAGGGACTCACATCTCGGCCGTCGTAGACCAGCGCATAGATCAGGGTCGTCCAGGGCAGGAAAATGAAACCGAGTGCCGGAACGAAGAACGAATCGAAAGCCCGGTCCACGAAATTTGTTCCGATCCAGACGAAGAACAATGCGACCCGAGGGCCGATCATCGCAAGAAGAGCAATCAGGCAGCCCACGACGTCACCTCCCGCTCGTTCAGAATCCACTCACGGTCACGATCGAGCTGAAGTTGACTAGCTGCCATCGTTGATACTCCTTCTTTGCGTCAGCGCATCAAGGCGCCGATGCGACAATCGGCTCTGGCTATGATCATGGGCCTCCTGCCAGCTTCGGGCCATACCGTCACCCGGGTGATTTCAGCTATCACCCGGGCCATTCGTCGAAAGCCTCTCACGACGCTCAGGTACGTTTTGGTGAGGATCGGTCGCCGAACGAGGGCTGATGCCAACGAGCGACACACCGGACCTCGATCGGGACGAGTTCGCGGACTACGACGGGCCCCCGTGATACGAGCACCGAGAATCGACCTCTCGGCCCTGCTCGAACCGGCCACCCTCCGGGCGCTGGCCGCGGTCATCGCCAGCGCGGTGCTGATCGTGGTCGAGCGCACACCGACCGTCTACGCCGTGGTCGTCGGGGTCGCTCTGCTGGTGGCAGGACTGGCAGGATTGAGCCAGAGGCGGCAAGGGGCCAATCTCGCTCGATTCCGACTCTCGGTATCTGCGGTACTCGTGCTCGCCGGTGTCGTGCTGATCGCCTGGCCGGGCCACACGATGACGACCGTGGGACGAATCATCGGTACCGCCCTCGTTGGGGCCGGGCTGCTCCGGCTGCTCGGCGAAATGCTCGGGTTGTGGGCGGACCGGGATCGGTTGCTCGACCGGGTGACCGGCGTCTTCCTCGTCGGCGCCGGCGTCGCCGTCATACTCATACCCGAAGTGTTGGGTCGCGTTGCGCTTACCATCGGCGCCGCCGCATGGCTGCTCGGGGGACTGGCAACGGTGGTGGCAACCTGCGGACCGAGACCGAGACCGAGACGATGACCCTGACCGACAACTGGCAGCGGTTCGTTGGGTGGCCGAAGGGGGGAGCCGGGTGGTCACCGAGGGTTCGCAGCGACCGAGAGAACAGCGAGATCGTTGCGATCTGGGCCAACGCGGCGAAGCCGATGCCGAGCACCAGCGCCCCCCATCCGATCTCCGAGAGGTCTCGCGCATCCTCGGGCAAGGCGGTGAGAGCAGGCAGGAGGG
>JAOTYQ010000367.1 GCA_029861725.1 Acidimicrobiia bacterium
GAACCGCGCAGGCCGCCTCGGCTTCCCGGGCGCGGCGATCACCCAACGTCTCGACCCCGAGCTCCGCATTGGTCACACCGGCGTCACCCCGGGTCCCGTAGACCACGATCGTGCGGATGCCGGCGCGCGACGCCTTCGCGATCGTCGCTCCGGTCAGGATGCACTCGTCGTCGGGATGGGCGTGGAGGAAGACGAGGGTCGGTTGCTTTGGTTCCACTCGGAGAGCCTAGTGCCACATCCAAAGCCGCACCGGCCCGGCGCTGCGTCATACTGGCTCGATGGATGACGGCGTGACGGGTACCCATGTGTCGGCCAATCGCGACGCGTTCGGTCGGGTGCGCTCGATCGCGGGGTCGAGCGACGATCGTCCGGTCCTCATGCTCAACCTCAACAGCTACTCCGAGGCCGCCGGGTTCCCCGACGGGGAGGCCTACACCTCCTACATGGGCCACCTCGACCACGCGGTCGCAGCCGCCGGGGGTCGGGTGCTGTGGCGAAGCCCAACCCTCGATGTCGTCATCGGCTGCGAGCACGACGCCTACGACGAGATCCTCGCCGTGTGGTACCCGAGCCACGCCGCGTTCGTCGCCCTCCCCGAGGCCGACGGGGCCGACGCCATGTTCGAGCGCCGACGGGTCTGCGTCGAGCACGCCACGATCCTCTCCCTCCCCGGGGACCGCGATCCGCTGCGCCCTGTCTGACGGCAGACCCGACTTGACTATTCAACAACGTATAGTACTATATGTTCAATGGTATCCAGCGTTGAGGTGCACCATTCGCAGATCCTGAAAGGGGTGCTCGACATGTGCGTGCTCGCCTCGATCATCGACGAGCCGACCTACGGCTATGAGCTGGTGCAGAAGCTCAACGCGAAGGGCCTGTCCCTCCCGAGCGAGGGGAGCGTCTACCTGGTGCTCAAGCGGCTCAAGGCCGCTGGGCGCATCGAAGACGAGCTCGTCGCCTCCGATGCCGGACCGGCCCGCAAGGTCTATCACGCGACCGACGCCGGTCGTGACGTCTTGGCAGCATGGATGGCCGATTGGCAGGCCGTGCGCAACGGCGTCGACAACGTGCTCGCCGGTCACTGACCGCGAGGCGACCGCCCGACGACGACCGTCGTCGGGCCCCAACAACCCGACTGGTCTCTGAAGAGAGGGCTCGATGATCTGGATCTTTCTCGCCGCTGCGGTGTTCGGCGGGGCCTTTCTCGTGCCCATGCTGCTGGGCGGCCTCGACACCGACGTCGGTGATGGCCTCGACCTCGGTGACGGGGTCGATCTCGACGCAGATGCCGACCTCGGTGCCGCGGGCGACCTCGAGTCGACCGACGGCGGCGATGGGCCGGCGGCGCTTGGCGGCAGCGCGCTGGGTGCCGTCTTCGCCAGCCTCGTCTCGTTCCGGACCGTGGTGTTCTTCAGTGCGTTCTTCGGCCTGTCGGGCCTCGTGTTCGACGCCCTCGACTACTCCTCGGCGGTGACGCTGGCCACCGCCGTGCTCATCGGTGTTCTGGCTGCGATCGCCAACTCGGCGATCTTCGGGTTGGTCAAGAGCTCGCAGTCCACTTCCCACATCTCCGATCGGACGCTCGAAGGGCGTCCGGCGAGGGTCGTGCTTCCCATGGACGACACGCAGCGGGGACGAATTCGCATCGACCTGAGCGGGCAGCCCCAGTACCTGGTGGCTCGCCCGATCGACGACGGGTCGACGCATCGGTTCGACGTCGGAGCCTCCGTCGTCGTCGTGAAGGTCGAGAAGGGCACGGCGCTGGTAGCGTCGCTGGCCGAGCTCGACGAAGGAGAGGGGTACTGACATGTGGTTGCTCATCGTCGTTGCGTTCATCGTTGCTGCGCTGTTCGCTGCGGCACTCGCGGTGAAGAGCCTGATCATCATCTGCCCACCGAACCAGGTGGCGGTCGTCTCGGGCCGGACCCGGGCACTCAGCGACGGCCGTAGCGTCGGGTACCGGGTCATCAAGGGTGGGCGAACCGTGCGGATCCCGCTCATGGAGAAGGTCGACTACATGGACCTCAACACCATCCCGATCGAGGTGTCGGTCACCAACGCCTATTCGAAGGGCGCGATCCCGCTCGATGTGCAGGGTGTGGCGAACATCAAGGTCGCAAGCCGGGAGGGCATCCTGGAGAACTCGGTCGAGCGATTCCTGGGGCGGTCGCCCGACTACATCCAGCAGATCGCCAAGGAGAATCTCGAGGCGAACCTCCGGGGTGTGCTCGCAACCCTTACCCCTGAGGAGGTCAACGAGGATCGGCTGAAGTTCGCCCAGACCCTGATCGACGAGGCCGACGACGACATCAAGACGCTCGGCCTGGAGCTCGATGTGCTGAAGATCCAGAATGTCACCGACCAGGTCGGCTACCTCGAAGCGGTCGGCCGCCGGCGGACCGCCGGCGTGCTGAGGGAGGCCCGGGAGACCGAGGCCGGCCAGGCAGCCGAGGCCGACGAAGCCGAGGCCACCGGTCGCCAGCGGGCCGAGCTGGCCCGAGTGCAGGCCGACCTCGTCATCGCCGAGCAGGAGAACAAGCTACGGGTCCGACAGGCCGAGCTCGATGCGGAGGCGATGGCCTCGGAGAAGAGGGCCGACGTGGCCAGCGAGCAGGCTCGGGTCGTCGCCGAGCAAGAGCTGGAGGCCGAGCGGATCGTGCTGCAGAAGCGACGGCTGGAGGCCGACGTGATCGCACCGGCCCGAGCCGAGCAACAAGCAATGGAGCTGGCGGCCCGGGGCCGGGCGGCCTCGATCGTCGAGGACGGCAACGCCAAGATCGCCGTGTTCGAGCGGATGGCGGAGGAGTTCGCCTCCGCCGGTCCCGACGCCCGCGACATAATCATCCTCAACATGCTGCCCGAGCTCGTCGAGCAGATCACCGACACGGTCGCCAACATCGACATCGACAAGATCACCGTCATCGACAGCGGCTCGTCGGGCAACGGTTCGCTTGGCGGGTTGGCTGGACAGATGCCCGCAGCCGTGATCTCCCTGGTCGAGCAGATCGAGACCGCGACTGGCGTCAACATCCTGGAAGTGCTCGTCCGCGACCGTTCAGATGGAACGGACACGACCGCGAGCCCTGATCCGGCGCTGCCGTTCCCGCCGCAAGGGCTCCCGACCGGCAACGATGTCGGGGTCGACGCCAACGGGTGAAGCGGCCGCCCAGCCACGCAACCTACCGACCCGACGTCGAGCTTGGCGCCGGGTCGGCCGTTTCGAGACAATGGTCGCCATGACCAACACCGTCACCGAGCCCGGCGTGTCGGCCGACACCCAGGCCAAACTCGTCCGAGACGCGATCGCCGAGCTGCTGCGCGACCACGATCCGACAGCGATGTCCCGCGAGGAGTTCCGGGGCCACCAGTACGACTACGGGCTCGCCTGGGTGTACTTCGACGAGGGGTTCGGCGGGCTGGGGGTCAGGTCACAGCTGCAGCGGGTCGTCGAGGACGAGCTCAAGGCGGCGGGGGCCAAGCCGGCCGACCCGTCGGGTTTCTTCCTCGCCTTGGCCGGGCCAACGATCCACACCCACGGCACCGACGAGCAGAAGCGGCGGTTCCTGCGTCCGATGTTCACCGGGGAGGAGCGTTGGTGCCAGCTGTTCAGCGAGCCCGGCGCCGGCAGCGACTTCGCCGGCCTTGGCACGAAGGCGGTGCTCGATGGCGACGAGTGGATCGTCAACGGGCAGAAGGTGTGGAACACGATCGCCCACCTCGCCGACTGGGGGATGTTGGTGACCCGATCCGACCCCGATACCCCGAAGCACAAGGGCATGACCTACTTCGCCCTCGACATGAAGAGCCCCGGCGTCGAGGTCCGGCCGTTGCGCCAGATCACTGGCGAAGCCGAGTTCAACGAGGTCTACCTGACCGACGTGCGGGTGCCAGACGCCCACCGCATCGGCGACATCGGCGAGGGGTGGCGGGTATCGCTCACGACGCTGATGAACGAACGGACCGCGATCGGCTCCGGCGGTGCGCCGAAGCGCGGGTCGGGAGCCATCGCCTCGCTCGTCGGCGTCTGGAACGAGCTGCCCGATGACCAGAAGACGGGCGCCCGCCGCGACGAGCTGATGAAGTTGTGGATCGGGGCCGAAGTGCTTCGGCTGACCAGCATGCGGGCCAGCACCAACCGCCGCGCCGGGAACCCCGGTCCCGAGGGCTCGGTGGCCAAGCTCGCCTTCGCCGAGCTGAACAAGGCGGTGATGGAGAAGGCGGTCGAGTTCCAGGGCGCGGCCGGGATGGTCGGTTACGACTACACGTTCCGCCGGCCGGACGAGCTGTCGGCCACCGGTACCGAGACGGGCGTTGGTCACGCCTTCCTGCGAGTCCGGGCCAACTCGATTGAGGGTGGCACCAGCGAGATCATGCGTAACATCCTCGGCGAGCAGGTGCTCGGTCTGCCGGGCGAGCCCCGGGTCGACAAGGACGTCAACTGGAGCGAGGTGCCCCGCAGCTGACGCAATTTCGATGAGGGGACGGGGTCAGGAGCGGATCGGTGCGGGCATGGTGGTGCCCCGGGGCCGGAAGATCGTGTGGTGGCGGATCCGGGCCAGCTCGGCCCCGTGCTCGGCGTCGGCCTCCGAGCCGGTGACGACCCCGTCGAGGACCTGATACCAGTGGTCGTTGCGGTCGTAGGCGTCGACGATGCGAGCCCCAACCGTGATGTCCTGACCGGCCCGGGCCTCGCCCCGGTGCTGGATCTGACTGCGGACGTGGATCGTCGGCCCGTAGGTGAAGTTGTGGCGGGTGAGGGGCGCCATCCGACCGGCGAGGAAGTAGGGGTGGACGAGCGGGCGATCGCTTCTGGTGAAGCGCGTGTCCTCGATGGCGAGGTCGTCGGTGGCGAGCCGGCGGGCGGCGTCGGGCTTCACGAACACCCGCAGGGGACGCAGCGGCTCGCCGACGGGGATCGTGTCGAGGTCGTAGGTCGGCCGGACCGGCGGAGGATCCTGACCGGGGGCTGGCTCGGGCGGATCCAGCTCGGGGAGCCAGGCGGCCTCACCGATGCCGGCGGTCCCGTCGAGCACCAGCCGGTCGCCGCCCCGACCCGAGGCCGCGCACGCCACGTCCCAGACTCCGGCACCGGATGACGACCGCCTGACGGTGATCGTCACCTCCTCTCCGGCGAACAGCGGGCGGCGAAGCGTGAAGTCGACCCACCCGATCGTCAACCACCCGTCGCCGAGTGCTCGGGTGATCGTCTGCGCCGCCCACCCGTAGGTGCGGACTCCGGCGACCAGCGCCCCGGCGTAGCCAGCGGCGTCGGCCCCGTCGCCGTCGTGGATCGGGTTGGGGATCCCGGTCGGTGGGGGGTCGGCGGTGGCGATGCGACGGTCGACGATGGGCTCGGTCATGGTTGGCTCCCGACCGGGGCGGCCTCAGCGCCCTGGTGGGCGGTGGTGCCGGATCGGTCGCTCCATCTTGGCGAACTTCGGCCACTTCGACCAAGGACGACCGGCCTCGAAGCCGCCGTCGACAATGAACTCCTGGCCGGTCATCCACTCCGACTCGTCGCTGGCGAGGAACAGCGCCATGTTGGCGATGTCGGCCGGTTCCCCTACCCGACCCAGCACCTGGCTCGTCGCTCCGGCGTCCCGCATCTGCTGGATCTGGCTCTCGTCGGCGTCCGGTCGGCCAGCGGCCAGCGGGGTGGCGATGAACCCGGGGCAGATGGCGTTCACCCGTACGTTGTGCTCGCCGAGCTCCAGCGCCACGGTCTTCGTCAGGTGGATGACGGCGCACTTGGCCACGCTGTAGAGGTGGGGGGCGTAGCCGACCCGAATTCCGGCCACGCTGGCGGTGGAGATGATCGAGCCCGAGCCCTGCTCGGTCATGACCGGGGCGGCATGCTTCATGCCGAGGAAGACGCTCTTCAGGAGCACGTCCATCGTCAGGTCGTAGTCCTCGACCGTCGTCTTGGCGATCGGCCCGAGCGCCCCACCGAAGCCGGCGTTGTTGTACAGGCAGTCGAGACGGCCCCACCGGTCGGTGGCCTCGGCGATCATCGCCGCCACGTCTTCCTCTGTCGATACGTCGGTGCGGAGGAAGGCTGCGTCGTCGCCCAGCTCGGAGGCGAGGGCGGTGCCCTTCTCCTCATCGAGATCGGTGATGAGCACCTTGGCTCCCTCCTCGGCGAACCGTCGGACCGTGCCCGCTCCGATCCCGCTGGCCCCGCCGGTGATTACCGCCACCTTGTCGTCGAGTCGTCCCATCCAAGCCTCCTTGTGCTTCCGGCCACGTCGCCGGCCGCGATCAGGCCATATTTCCAGCCGATCCC
>JAOTYQ010000368.1 GCA_029861725.1 Acidimicrobiia bacterium
GCCACTGCGACATCATGCGCGAGCTCATCGACAACACCACCGGCGACCGCCCCGATCACGACTAGCACCAGCGACTATCGATTGCCTAGCGGACCCTGAAGTTGCCGGCTGGGTCGAGGTTGCCGGCTGGGTCGAGGTTGCCGGTTGGGTGAGGTTGCCGGCTGGGTCGAGGTTGCCGGTTGCACCGTCGCAGAGAGCGGTCCCGCGGGACCGTCGTCGTCAGTTGCGTGTTGGGTCAGCGGAGCCGGGTGTGGTCGCCGAGCTTGGGTTCGTTGCGATGGTGCCGTTGTCGGCGTAGACGCTGATGGCGTACTGGATGTCGAGTTGCTCGCCGGCCCACCAGGCTTCCAGTGCACTGGCCGATGCCGGCGCTACAGGAGCCAGCGCCTCCGGGCGTCCCTGGTGATGTGGCACCCCGATCGGTTCGCCGTCGGGTCGTCGTATCTGGTGACTCCCGGCGGGGCCAGTGATGCTCCATCCGCCTTCGTGCACGAGGTGGTGATGGAACGAGCACAACAGGATCAAGTTCTCCAGCTCGGTGGGCCCGTGGTCGAGCCAATGAATGATGTGATGGGCGTGCAGACGCCGGCGGGTGGTGCAGCCGGGGAACTGGCAGGTGTGATGGTCTCGGCGTTCCAGTAGGCGTCGAAGCCAAGCGGGGACGACGCGCTGTCGCCTCCCGACCCCGGTGGTCGTGGTGTCTCGGCTCGGGTCACGGCTGGTGGCGATCACGGCATCGCAACCGAGGCGGCGGACCACGCTGTTCGGGAGGTAGCGGCCGCTGATGGCGCAGGCTCCTTCGACGGCGTCGTCGTTTGAGGTCGGGGCGAGGCCGACCTCGACGACCAGCTCGACCGGGTCGGGGCCCTCGTGCTCGTGGGTGCCAGTGAGTAGCTCGGTGGCCGCGTTTGCCTTGATCTCGTCCCACCCGCCGCGCTGGTCGATGTGCTCCTTGGCTGTGACCGCCGGATCTCGCTCGGCGACCTTTCGGTCGGCGGCAGCCTGGATGGCGGTGTCGATGGCCTCGGCGTCGGGGGCGGTGACGACCAGCACGATCTCGACGGTTCCGTCGGGGAGCTCTCGCTGCCGGTACCGGACACGCCCCGCTCCGTCTGCCCGAGACGAGTCGTCGTCCGCGTCGGTCAGTTGGCGGCAGCCGGCCACGATCCGGTCGAGCTGGGAGGCGGTGGCTGTGCGGGCCGCCTCGACCATCTCCAGCTCGTTGAAGGGCCGGTGGAGGCGGGTGAGGGCTCGAACCTTGGAGAACGACAGCTCTCCGGCCACGAAGGCAGCAGCGACCAGCGGCAGATCCTCCAGAACTCGGGCCACCCGCACGTGCACACGAGCGGTGTGCAACGACATGCCACACTTCCACGACAACCAGTGAGCAGCGGACCGGCAGCCCCACTGGCCCCAGCCCTCCCGACGGTCATAGGCGGCCAGCCACAACAACCAGCGAGCGGTCGCTGCGGCGAGGTGCCCGGCCCAGCCGATCAGTTCGGCCTCGAGCCGTTCCAGCGGGACTTGGTCGAGCTCGGCCGCGGACGTTTCGGCCAAGAACGTGTTGTCTACGTCTACTTCCATGTAACCGACCGTACCGACACCCAGTGACAGTCAACCGTGCCAGACAGCGGTCCCGCGGGACCGTGCCCAGAACCGGATCCCGATGGCGGAGGTGGACCGGAATCCGCTGATTGCCACATCGTCGTAGGTGAGAGCTGCACCGGTGAAACCCAACCATGCTCTGAGAGCTACCGCGAGAGTTATCTGCTCCGAGCGTGTACCAACGTCTGCCGGTGGATTGACTAGGCGAGCCTCCGGCCCCCCGTGAGTGGGAACATCGTCGGACGACCGGCCGCGCACTCCTGGGCGGAGAGGTGCGGCCGACGAGCGGTGACTGCGGCGATTCGGTCGGTCCGAGCCTGCAGTCAGCGGCTTGAAGTTTCCTGACTCTGGAGGCCGTTGGCCTCTACAGGTCTTCGGGCGCGTGGGGTTGGATGGGTAGCGTGTGGCAGAGACGTGGTTGGCAGATCGCATTCTTGTCGCCGCGGGTATCGGCGACATTCGGCCGGGTCCTTCGGCGCAGCGCGCTGTTGGGCCTGGTCGTGGTCGTGGTCGGATTCTGTTCGGGGTGCGGTGGGTCAGGCCAGGATGAGGATGTGGCTCCCGCTGCCGAGATGGTGCACGCAGGCTCCTGGTATGGCCAGGTGGCGTGGCCCCACGACGGGAACCCGTATGAGAGCAGCAACTTCGTCGTGTTCAGTGATTCTGCGAGTGTGGAGGCAAGACAGGAAGCGGCTGAGGTGGCAGAACGACTATGGGCTGAACTGGTGACCGAACTCGACATCAGTCCGGAGATGCTTCGTTTCCCGCCTGGTCAGGACAAGATCGACATGTTCGCCTACCAGGATCACTACCCTCAGGACTGGGGAGGGCGATCCTATTATGGTGGGCTGTTGATCTGGTCAGCTGACCACACCGAGCGCCCTACTGACGTTGATGACTACGCACCGGTGATCAAACACGAACTCGTTCATGTCATCGAGTACGGGATCCTGGGCCACGATTACACCCCCCAAGACGGCATTGACGTGTGGTTCAGCGAGGGACTGGCCGAAGCAATGGTCGGTGGCACATCAGGCGGCGCCATCACGGATCTGGACAGGCTCGACGATCTGACAAGCGAGTACGGGGCGATCTCTCCCGTCTCCATCAAGAGGTACCCCCAGATCACCGGCCTCGACGGATACTACTTCCACTATCCGATGTTCCAGCTGGCAGTCGAGTACCTGATCGACGAAGAGTCCGGCCGATCTCCGCGGGACGCAATCCAGGTTCTGATCGACGTAGCTGGTGGTGTCCCGTTCGAGACCGCATTCGAAGATCGCATGGGTATTCGCCTTGATGACTTCGAGAACGAGTTCTTCAACCGGATGAGCGCGTACTTGCCCCAATAACCGCAGCCCAGTGTCGCCCGTAGGTTATTGGGTCGTCCTGGCTGACCTCGGCCAGATCGAGGGCGTCAACGGCCTCCTTCCAGCAGTGTTGCGCTCTCCGCTCGTCACTCGTGAGCATTATTCGAGCAGCAAGGATGGCAAGGCTTGGACCGGCCGATGGTCGCCCTGCCAGCCGAGCGGGATTGCCGGTTGTGGCTGGATCTTCGCGCTCGGCCGGGGCGGCAAGTCGTAGGCGTTGCGTCGAATCGGCAATGGGCACCGGTCTACTGGCCACCAGTGTTGCCATGATCGGCCCACGCTGACATACCTGCCTTTCGCAGCGCCGAAACCAGCGCCTAGAAAGACCGTACGCACGGGGCATATCGACCGACAGCGGCCACGGAAGGAACCGCTCCGGCCTGATGGCGCTGGTGCGGAAGAGCTATCCCCCGTCGGCACCAACCCGGCCGTGCGTGGCGAGGAGCCATCGTGTGACCGACGTCATGGGATCTTGGGCGGGCCTGGCTCCGAACGAGGGGGACGTGAGCCCGAGGCGCGGGCTCCCCACCCGAGAAGGAACCCACGATGACCACCACACCCCACGCTGTCACCACCCAACCGATAGGAGGCGGTGACGCCGGCCACGCTGCGGGCCTCCGCGCTCCGGGCCGCGGCCGACCGGCGCGCGCCGGGGCGAGCCGTTGGCGACCCATCGCCGGCCGATCCGGCCCGCTGCTATCGCGAGACCGCCGACGACCTGTCGACCCTGCTCGACTCGCTTGACGGTGACGACTTCGAGGCCGAGACAATCTACGGCACGACGGTTGCCGAGCTGCTGGTCCACCTGTGTGCCGTCGAGACCTACTGCCGAGCGGCCGTGGAGCACCGCCCCTATGCCGGTGACCTCACCGGCGGCCACCTGGGCCTGACCGACCCATCGATCGACCGACGGGACCGGACCGGGCTGGTCGCCCGGTGGCGTGCCGGCCGCGACGGGGTGGTGGCGGTGGCTGACGACTTGTCGGCCGACGAGCTGTCGGCCGAGGTCACGTTCCACGCGACCCCACTGCGGGCCGATCAGCTGCTGGTGACCCGCTCGTTCGAGCTGTGGACCCACGCCGAGGACATCGCCCGTGCGGTTGATCGGGGCGAGCGGCCGCCGGCCCGGCCGTGCTCCGGACGATGGCGGACACCGCAACGGGCCTGCTGTCGGGCATGTTGGCCGGCCTGCCCACCCACCGTGGTAAGTCGCTCCGGGTCACCCTGACCGGGCCCGGTGGGGGGAGCTGGGTTCTGGGCCTGGGCCGCTCGCCGGTCGACGAACTGGCCCAGGCCGACGCCACCCTCGTTGCCGACGTGATCAACTTCTGTCGGCTGACCGCCGATCGGGTCCGACCCCCACAGTCACTGGCCGCGCTCCGCCTGGGCGACGACGAGCTCCTCGGCGATCTCCTGACCGTGACCCCGACGCTGGCAGAGTACGGCGACCGCCGGCCCGGCGGTTGAGACCCCGCCCCTCCGGCCGTCCTGCGTCGTTCCTCGCTCGTCCCAACGGCGCAGCTGCGCAGCCGGTGGACCGATGGCGATCTCTCCTCCATGGTGAGAAAAGCAGTGCTGGTGCGCCGCGCCGGGCTGGAACTCGGGGAGGGTGGCCTGCTCGACACCGTGCGTCAGGGCGAAAGGGGGTCACGCGGTGCGGTCTGCTCGGCTTTTGTCTCCCGCCCGAGACGCGGCGGTCGAAGATTGACCGGCGAAGCGACTGCGCCGCTTTCGCGCCAGATGATCGACGGGCTGCGGGGCGTGACGGCTCCGGTTGGTCCGTCTGGCCGTTGCCCTCGACCGCCGATGGCTGCGCCGTAGATCGCGGGAACCGGCGTACGGGCCCGGGTGAGGCGAGCGGAAACGAGCCCACGGACAGCGGCCCACCCCCGTGCGGCTCCGATCGGCTGTAGACCGGCACCCAGAGTGGCGGCGCCGCCAGGGCTGCGGTGATGCCGAGGGCGATGTACCAACCCGGCTGATGCGCCGACCTCGATCAGCGCCACCTCTGCATCGAAGCCGGCGAGCAGAGGCACGAACGCGGCGCAGCGTGCCGCTTCGTTCGTCTGCGTCGATCGCGACATCATCGTGGCCGCAAGTTCGTCGGCGTTCGACCGGACGAGGGCGACGAACCCCTCAACGCTCTCGGTCTCGCAACGGAGAAGCCTGACCGACGCAAACAGCAGGTTCGCTTGTCGCTTCGGACCTGGGAGCTGCGAGAGCCATCGCAACCCTCCCAGCGACGAAAGCGAGACGCTGCGTCGCTGGCGGATCTGCGGCGAATGGGTCGCCTGCCCGAAGCCTCCGGCGATCTCGGACCGGTTCGCGAGCTTGTACGGTAGCTAGCTCACGAGGATCGCTGAATCTTCCCGTCGTCATCGGCCCAGCTCGGCCGCGAACTCTGCGACCATGCGCCCATGTACGCGATCATGACCTTTCTCGTCGTTGGCGTCATCACCATGGTGTTCACCCAGATCGCCACCGGTGCGCTGATTGCCACGGGCACACCGCCCCGAGTCGCCGCATTCCAGGCCCGGTCCGCGTTAAGCGGTGCCGGCTTCACGACGACCGAATCCGAGAACGTTGTCAACCATCCGGCGCGGCGGCGCATCATCGCCGCCTCCCTGTTCGTCGGAGCCCTGGGGACCCCGACCCTCGTGGTGACCGTGCTGCTCGGGCTGGTGGCACCGGGTCCGGGGAGCACGACGGAGCGTACGCTCGTGGCCATTGCCGGGCTGTTCTTGTTGGTGGTCGTCGTGCTCAATCGGCCGATGACGCGACTGCTCGAACGGGTCGGCCAGCACTACGCGCAAGCTCGGCTCCTACCGTCACTCGAAGCCGCCGGACAGGAGCTGCTCGCGCTCGGCGACGGTTTCGTGGTGGCAGTGGCCTCCCTCGGTGACGAACCGACCGCAGCCCCTCGGAGTCTGCGCGGTCTCGACCTCGCCCTTTCAGGAGTGAAGGTCTTGGCGGTCCAGCGAGGTCGAGAGCTCGTAACCGACACGCCGGCCGACTTCACTCTTCACGCTGGGGACGAACTCATCGTGTTCGGTCGGCGGGACCAGCTCGTTGATCTCGGGATGCTCGACCAACGTGACCGGTGAACTGCGCACCGCACGGACAGCGCCATCGAATCGAGACTGGTCGTTGGCGGGCGGCCTCGGGAACTGCCACGAGCAACGCACGACAACGAGCCCGCACCACCCGGATGGTGACACCCGAGTCCCGGCGATGTCGACCACTCGAAGCGATCGGAAACGTGCCACGCATAACGTGCACTGCTCGACCCCGCCAGAGGTGCCCGGTCC
>JAOTYQ010000369.1 GCA_029861725.1 Acidimicrobiia bacterium
CCTGTCACAGTCGGGACCCGCTACCGCCAGACCCGAGGCTCCCACAACCGGCAACCGAAACCCTCGAGATCGCCGAGCTCGACGCCAACCGTCACATCGAGATTCAGGGGGCCCTGGCCAAGATGTCGGCCCGACTCAACTACGACCTCACCGAGACGGCTCGGCTACTGGTGGTAGGAGCACCAACCGGCAGCGCCGACGTTGACTTGCCGGATCCAAGGTAGGGAGTGAATCGTGACGTAGGAGACCCCCTACTCGCTTCCCTACCGCCTCGCCTCCTTCCAGCTGGGCTTTCACGCTCCGATAGGCAAACCGGACTCACATCGAGGCAGCTGGTTGATCCTGGCGTCACGGTTCTCGTAGCCGAACGACATGCCGCAGACGATGGCGTTGCCTTCGGGGATGGATGCCACCCGGTGGACGGGGTCCGGGTAGGCCGCCAACGAGCCCTGGGGGCAGGTCGCAACTCCACGTTCGGCCATCAGTAGCATCACCGTCTGCGCGAAGATGCCGACATCGACCGCGTTGACCAGTCCCATGGTCGCCGCCAGCGAGAAGAACGCAACGTGGGGTGCGTCGTAGAACGATCGATCTCGGCCGCCTGGCCCCATCGAACAACAACTCGCAGCCCTGCCTGGGTCGGGGCGGAAGCAACGAACTGAGTACCGGGATCGAACGAGGTCGGTCACGCCCGTCATTCGGCGGGGAACACCGCGAAGCACTTGTTGGACTGGAAGATGAACGACTCGACGTAGTCGAGGATCTTCGCGCGACGGTCGAGCGCATCCATGGCGCCGATCAGCACGTGCCAGTTCAACATCTCGTGGTGCCCGGAGCCTTCGACCTCGGCGGTGGTCCTACTGCGCCAGTGATCGTACCGGCCGTGCTCCAAGGCGTCGAGCATGCCACGGTCGGCCTCGAAATCGGGCACGACCCACCCGGAGTTAGGCGAGAGGAAGCAGTGGGACCAGCTCGACGAAGCCATGATCACCGAGCGGTACGGGCTGTCGGCCAGGACCTCGGCCAACTTGGTCCCCACGTCGTGACACATGGCGGGATTCGGGCCGGGCGGATCGGGCAGGAGTCCGTCGTCGTCGAACTCCTTGAACAGATGCGAGAACGCACCGCCGGCCTTGATCACCATGCTGCCGTAGCAGTTCACGTGCAATGGCACGATCGGATGGTCGAACCCTCGCCGATCGACATCGAGGAACAGCGCCGTGTAGTTGAACCCGTGGGCCAGCGTCGCCGAGTGCAGCGTCTTGTAGGCATACGGCATGGCGATCCCACGCTCCAGGAGCCCGGTCGTGATGTACTTGGCTCCCTCCCGATGGCCGCGAAGCGTCACCTTGTGGTCGGCGGGTTCGCCCCAGTAGTTGCCGATCTTGGCCAGAGGGCCGTCGCTCCAGACCTCCTGCTCGAACTCGTCGTCGAGACCGAAGACGCAGAACGGCGGGATGATGTCTTCCTTGAAATTCTCGTACTGGTCGTCGGCGATCATCACGATGAAGTCAGGGCCGAAGTCGTCGATGATCTGACGCTGCTTCCGCAGGTTGGCCCACATCCGCTCGCGGTATCGGCCGGCCGACGTGACGCCCTTGTCGTCACCGATCTCTTCGGCCATGCCGTCGGGCCAGTTGGCCGGATCTTGCCACGACTGGTCCACCAACGGGGCGTTGATGATCGTCTGCCACAGCGAACACATGCCTTCGTCGGTCGCGGTGAGGCCGGGGTAGTGCGTCGTCCCGATGCCGAGGATGTCTCCCATGATGCAGCTCCTTGTCGGGGGTGGGGCGGCGTGCAGCGCCGCCCCACCCAGCCAAGCAGTGTCAGCCGTCGGCCGACCAATCGTCGATCTCGGCCTCGACCTCGCTTCGGTCCCAGTCGTTGGCCCCGTCGATCAGCGACTGGTCGACGAAGGCGGTCACGTCGATGTCCTGGGTGTCCAGATCGCCGGTCCCGACCAGCTGTTCAGCCACACCTTGCCAGACGTCGACCTGTACCACGCCGTACTGCCCGTCGGACCCGACCGGCCGATGGGGAGCGACCGACTGGTCGTAGGAGGCGACACCGGCGGCCTCATCCTCCCATTCCTCGGGCACCGCAGCCCGAGCGATGGCCTGGGTGTTCTCGGCGTTGTGGAGGCCGGCGTGGGTGCCCTTGGCCCAAGCCCGGAGGAAGCCCTCGATGCAGGTGCTGTTGTTCGCCATGGTGTCGGGCGTGACGATGAACGACGCCGACGGCGAGGCCTTGAAGCCAGGCGGGGTGATGTCGACGATCTCCAGACCTGAGGCCTGCATGCCGATGAAGTCGATGATGGCGCCGGCGATGGCATCGACGTCCCCGTTCTCCAGCGCCTCGGCCAGGATGGCTGGGCTCTCACCCAGGACGACCGTGTTGGCTGTCGACGGGTCCAGGCCGAGCTCCTCGAAGACGACCGAGATCGTGGCCAGGTCGCTGTCGGTTACGAGCCCGAAGGTCCCGTCGGCGATCTCCTCGACCGACGACGGACCGCCGGCCAGGGTCACGATGCCCTCGGCCGCCACGTTCCAGTAGTCGTAGACGACCACGAGATCTGAGCCAGCGTCGATGGCCTGGAGCACCTCGGGACCGCCGGCTGAGGCGATGTCAGCGTCGCCGTTCTCCACGAACGCCGTCTCGGGCAGCTCCCCGCCGGGCAGGAGGTTGACCTCGATTCCCTCCTCGGCGAAGTAGCCGAGCTCGTTCCCGACCAGGAGCGGCCAGAAGATGATCGATTCGGGGATCGGTTGTAGGAAGTCGATCGTGCCGCAGTCGGCGGCGGCTTCCGCTCCCTCGCCATCGGTGGCCGCATCACCGTCGGCTGTGTCGTCATCGTCACCGCAGGCTGCGGCAACGAGGGCCATAGCCACAAGCAGGGCCAAGAGACGTCGAGTACTGGTCATGTCGTGTTTCCTCTCGTCATTGGTCGGAGATCCGTTGGGGGCGGGCAACAGCCGCCTTGGCGCGGGCGTTGCGGGCAGCAGCACGCTCGCTCCGCTTTGCGAGACGCTCATCGCGGTTCCAGAACACGACCCACCGGTCGATGAGCTCCATCAGACCGTAGAGGGCCAGGCCGATGGCAGTCAGCGTGAGGAGCACGGCGTAGGCTGCCGACGAGTTGAGCTGGAACGAGAACCGCTGGATCAGGAGTCCGAGACCCTCCTGCGCCGACACGAACTCGCCGACGATGGCGCCGATCAGTGCCAAGGAGATCGCAGTCTTGAGCCCAGCGAAGATGACGGGCATCGCCCCGGGGAGTGCCAGACGGAAGAAGCGTTGCCGCCGCGTCGCCCCGAGCGACCGAAAGAGCTCGTCCGACTCCTCGTCCACGATCGTGAGGCCGGTGAGGGTGTTGATCATCACCGGGAAGAAGCAGATCGTCGCGGCCAGCACGATCTTGGGAAAAGCCCCGAACCCGAGCCATATGAAGAGGAGCGGGGCGATGGCAACCCGTGGCGTGACCTGCAGCGCCACCATGTAGGGGTAGATAACCCGACGGAACGGCACCCACAGGGAACCGGCCACAGCGATGAGGAACCCACCAGCTGAACCCAGGACGAACCCGGCGAAGACCTCCCAGAGCGTCACGCCGAGATGGTCGAACAGGATCCCGTCCGTCAGCAGGTTCCAGAACGAGCGCCAGACATCCAGCGGCGGAGGAAGGATGCGCTCGCTCACCCAGCCCCTGTCTGCGGCGAGGGCCCAGAGGCCGACCACGACGACGAGGGCGCCGACCTGCAGACCGATCCGGGCCGGCCAGCTGGAGCCGGCGGCCGGAGCCAGGACGGTCGTTGACTCGTCGAGCTGAGCGCCGGTCACAGCGCCGCCCCGAGCATCTCGCGGACATCGAAAACGATGTCGGTGAACGCCGTGGTCCGCTGGAGCTCGATGCCGCGCGGCCGCTCGAACGGTACCTGCACCACCCCTGCCAACCGACCCGGCCGGGGGGTCATGACCAGGATCTCGTCGGCCAGGAAGACGGCTTCGGTGATGTTGTGGGTTACGAAGAGCGTCGTGGCCTCGATCTCCTCGTGAATCCGCACCAGCTCCAGATTGAGTCGCTCACGGGTGAACTCGTCGAGGGCGCCGAAGGGCTCGTCGAGAAGCAAGACCTGGGCACCGGTCATGAGCAGTCGAGCCAGCGAGGTCCGTTGCTGCATGCCGCCCGAGAGCTGGCGGGGATAGGAGAACTCGAAGCCCTCCAACCCGACGAGGCTGAGATACTGCATGGCTTGCTCGCGGTCCCGGTCGGTCACCCGGCCACGGATCACCGTGGGCAGCAGCACGTTCTCGAGAGCAGACCGCCACGGGAGCAGAGTCGGATGCTGGAACATGAGGCCGACATCGGGCCGCGGCCCGCTCACCGGCTGTCCCTTCACGTCGAGCTCCCCCTCATGGGGCACGAGGCCAGCGATCAGGCGGAGCAGGGTCGACTTGCCGCAGCCGCTCGGGCCGAGCACGGCCGTGAAGTGCCGGTTGGGAATGGTGAAGGTGGCGTTCTCGATCGCGACCACCGATCCGAAGCGCTTCCCCACGTTCCTGGCCGCGACGCAAGCCTCGGCGTGATCGTCGCCCGGGGTCGGCGGGACCTCGGGTCCGGCACGGTCGTCGATGCTCACGTCGACCCTTGGCGCCCGGCTTGATGCTGGTCGGCTTGGCGACGAAGTGCGACCTTGTCGATCTTGCCGACATTGGTGACCGGCAGGTCGTCGACCACGAAGAGCAGCTCCGGGCACTTGAAGGCGGCGACGCCCCGCTCCTGGAAGTGCTGGCGCAACGTGTCGAGATCGACAGGATGATTGGCAACGGCGAAGAGCCCGATGCGCTCGCCCAGCTTCTGATCGGTCACGCCTACCGCTGCTGCGTTGTGGATGGCCGGGTGGGCGAGGGCGTGGTCCTCGACCTCCTCGGCCGAGATCTTCTCCCCGCCGCGGTTGATGTGGTCCTTGGCCCGGCCCTCGACGATCAGATTCCCCGAGGAGTGCTTCCGGACGAGATCACCGCTGCGGTAGAAGCCATCCGGACTAAAGGAGCGCTCGTTGTGCTCCGGCGCCCGGTAATAACCGCGCAGGGTGTACGGTCCGGCCGTCAGCAGCTCGCCAACATCACCGTCGGGGACAGGCTCGCCGGCGGAGTCGACGATTCGGATCTCGTCGCCGGGTGACATCGGCCGACCCTGCGTGTCGATGACGACATCGATCGGGTCGTCTTCTCGGGTGTAGTTGAGCAGCCCCTCGGCCATGCCGAACACCTGCTGCAGGCGGCAACCGAGCTCAGGCTCGATCCGCTTCGCCCCCTCGGGGTTGAGCTTGGCTCCGCCCACTTGCAGCAGCGTCAGCGTTGCCAACGCCGAGGGATCGGCCGCGGCGTCCTCCATCCACTGGATGGCGACCGCCGGCACCGCCGCCACCGTGGTCACGCCCTCATCCTTGATGAGGGGGAACGCCCGACCGCTGGCCGGCGAGGTCGACATCACTACTCGGCCGCCCCGCAGGAACGTGCCGAGGAACCCCGGACAGCCGAGCGGGAAGTTGTGACCGGCAGGCAGGGCCACCAGGTAGACGGTCTCAGGACCGAAGCCGCACAGCTCGCTGCTCGCCCGCACGTTGTAGGCGTAGTCGTTGTGGGTTCGGGGGATGAGCTTCGGGAGACCGGTCGTGCCCCCCGAGAGCAAGAACAACGCGATGTCGTCAGGGTCGACGGCCGGTGGCCGGTGGTTGACACCTGGCCGGTCGATGTCATGACCATCGACGAGATGACCGTCAATCAGGGTCAGCAGCAGCGACGGCACCAAGCTCCGGACCTCGGCGGCCAGTTCCGCATACATGACGTCACCACCCGGGGCGCTCGGCACCGCGATAGCGGTCGCCCCCGACAGCTCGGCCACATGGCAGAGCTCTGCTCGCCGGTGGCCCGGGAGCGCGAGGACCGGCCGACTCCCCACCGCCAGCAGTGCGAGAAACGTGATGACGAAGTCGGCGTCGTTCAGGAGCTGCACCACGACACGGTCCTCGGGACCGAGTCCAGCCTCGGCGAGACCGGCCGCTCGGGCCTCGACGGCACCCACCAGCTCGTCCCGGGAGTAGCGCCGCCGCTCGTCGACGAGGACGATCCCCTCCGAACGAGAACGGAGGGCGTCCATCACCTCGGCGTAGAGGCTGTTGCCGGCCCAGTACCCCTTGGCCCGGTACTCGTCCGCGAGGTGAGTCGGCCAAGGTACGAAGCCGTCAGCTACCATGCCGTCTCCTCTCCCCGAGATC
>JAOTYQ010000370.1 GCA_029861725.1 Acidimicrobiia bacterium
GACGCGCAGCAACCGACGGTCGAGGCCGGGGATGGCTAGCCCCGACGACAGCGCCTCGGCCTGCGCACGATCGCGCTCCTCGAGGTCATCGTCGGCGAAGACCTCCGGGTCGACCGTGCGGTCGACTCGGTCGCCTGGGTGCCAGCCGCCGTCGTCGGTCTCGTGGTCGATGGTCCAGTACTGCGATCCGGCGACGACCTCGGTCGGGCCGTTCCTGTCGTCGACGTCCTGCGGGTAGTAGAACAGCATCGCCCAGTCGGGACGATGCGACCGGTAGTGGCCCCGCTCGTTCCATGGGAGGTTGCCGTCCTGGTGGAAGATCTGGTCCCGGTCGCTGCTGCGGTGGCAGTAGCTGTGAGGATGGATGACGTAGCCGGGCCCGAGCAGGCTGGTCAGCGCACCGTCGACGGCAGGATCGGTGAGCAGCCGATCCAGCTCGGGGACGGCAGGTCGGAGATTGTCGCCGAGGATGTCGAGGTGAGCGGTGGGGCTCCCGGTGCAGCGAGCGAGATCGTACAGTTCGGTCGCGCGATCGTGGAACCACTCGTGATCGGCCTCGGTGAGGCTCGTCGGCCGCAGCTCGATGTAGCCGTCGACGAGGAACTGCTCCCGATGCTGGTCGGTCAGCGCCACCGGGCCCAACGGGTCACGAGCCATCGGCGAGGAACGGGATCATCGCGCCGAGGAGCTGATCGGGCGCCTCCTCGGCGATGAAGTGCCCGCACGGCAGGCCCTTGCCGGTCACGTCGGTCGCCCACCGCGACCAGATCGACAGGAGGTCGCGCTGCTCGCCACCCCAGAGCGCCAGCATCGGGCAAGCGATCCGGTTGCCGGCGTCCCGGTCGGCGGCGTCGAGCTCGCAGTCGATCCGGGCACCGGCTCGGTAGTCGTCGCAGGTGGCCCGGATCGTGTCCGGCGTCCACGCGGCCCGGTAGGCGGCGTAGGCCTCGTCGGTGATCGCGGCGACGGAGCCGGCCCAGGCCCGCAGCATCTTCTCCAGGTATAGGTCCCGCTCAGCGGTGATCATCCGCTCGGGCAGCGGTGGCGGCTGGGCGAGGAAGTACCAGTGCCAGAGGTTGCGGGCGGCCGGTCCCGACACCATCTCGAAGGTCTCGAGCGTGGGGACGATGTCGAGCGTGACGAGCTTGGTGACCCGGTCGGGGGAGTCGAGGGCCATCCGGTACGACACCCGACCGCCCCGGTCGTGACCGGCGACGCCGAACGACTCGTGACCGAGCGAGACCATGACCTCGACGAGGTCCTGGGCCATGACCCGCTTAGCGTAGCCGACGTAGCCATCACCGGCTTCGGGCTTGGAGCTGTCGCCGTAGCCTCGCAGGTCGGGCGCGACGACGGTGAACCGCTCGGCCAGCGCCGGTGCCACCTTGTGCCACATCACGTGCGTCTGGGGGTAGCCGTGTACGAGCAGCAACGGGGGTCCGCTCCCGCCGGTGAGGCAGTGGATCTCGGCCCCGGTCGTGCCGATGCGGTGGGTGGTGAAGCCTTCGAACATGGAGCGGCTATCCCTTGGCGCAATCAGCGTCGACGACGAGGGCGATCGTGCCGTCGTCCTTCTCGATCCAGACGAAGGCTCGGCGGCTTGATGGCTCGTCGGGGCTCGGGCCGACCTCGACCCCCTTGACGGTGAGGTGGTCGTCGGGCCAGACCGGATTGGTGAACTTGAGGTCGAGGCGCCCGCTGGTCCACCAGGGCTCACCGAAGTGGTTCTCGAGCACGTGACCGACGTAGGCCATCGTCATCCGACCGCCGACGACTACCTCGGCGAAACCCAGGGCTTCCGACGCGGCCCGATCGGTGTGGTAGTTGCGGCTGCCGTGGAAGAACTGACCGCACATCTCGAGCGTGACGGTCGTGTCGTAGGGTTCGATGGGTGTGCCGTCGGGCACCGTGAAGCGGCGCGCTCCCTCCTTGGCCGTCGGCTCCCGGAACGCGACCTGGTCGATCGGCTCGTCGAGCAGGAACGACTGGTGGTGGTTGGGGGTCGCCATGATCTGCCCGTCACGGTCGGTCAAGGTCATGGCGGTGTTGACCACGGTTCGATCTCGTCGCCGGTAGATGTCCTCGATGATGCCGTTGGCGATGTAGCGGTGGCCGACCTGCAGCGGAGCGCGGAGCGCCCACTGCTGGCGCATCCAGAGGTGACCGCGATCCTGGTGGAAGGCGGTCTGGGGGTGGAAGTCGTTGTCGACCTCGCCGGCAACCATCGGCGGCACCGTGGCCCCGGTGGGGCGCGCCAGGCCGAGACCCTCGTAGTAATCGGTGAGCACCTGGTCGGTGGGCTCGAAGTCGAGATCGTCCAGCACCTTGCCGACGACGGGGTCGGTCGGGGCCTGGCCCATCAGTCGTCGAAGGCAGCCGGGTTGGGCTCCATGATCTGGAGCATGACGCCGTGAGCGGCCTTCGGGTGGACGAAGCTGACCGGCAGGTCGCCCCCGGGGATGAGTGGAACGTCGGCCTCGGACATCGCGTCGCGTGTTGCGTCGTGGTCGTCGACCGCCATCGCGATCGAGTGCACCCCTTCGCCCCGCTTCGCCAGCGCCTGTCCGACCGGCGACTCCGGCGTGAGCGGCTCGACGAGCTCGAAGAAGAACCCGTCGGCCAGCCGGAAGAACGCTTGCTTGCCGACCGCCGGGTTCTCCCCGGTTCGGGTCAGCTCCATGCCGAGCGCCTTGAACGAGCTGATCGCCTCGTCGAGATCGTTCACTCGCAGGACAACATGATCGATTCCGATGATCCCCATGGGCCGACGCTACTTCGACCGCTGGGGCGGCCTCTACTCCAGGTACTCCAGGCGGCGGTGTTGACCTAAGCCTCTACCCCTCGCCGTCACCCCGGCACTACACCGGAGGATGCGATGAGGCGGATGCGACCAACCGAGCGATCGACGACGAGGAGCACCCTCCTGGCCGTCATCGGGGCGCTCCTGCTCCTCATCGCCTCCTGTGGCGACGGCGATGACGACACCGCCACCGACTCCACCACCACGACGGCGAGTGGGAGCACGGCGACGACCGGGACCGACGGTACGGCCGCCACTTCGTCGTCGGCGACCAGC
This sequence comes from Acidimicrobiia bacterium, assembly GCA_029861725.1. Lineage (GTDB taxonomy): Bacteria > Actinomycetota > Acidimicrobiia > Acidimicrobiales > SZUA-35 > CADEDH01. The sequence goes on from JAOTYQ010000370.1 coordinate 3,077, forward strand.
GGTTCCGGTACGACGTCCGACGACGGGGTGTCGCCCCAGAACGTGCTCGTCTTCTTCGGGACCGGTGATCCCGACGTGTGCGACGCAGTCGCTCCCCGCCAGCGAGCCGTTCGGCCGGGAGACGATCCGATCCGGGTTGCGTTCGACGAGCTGGTCGCCGGGCCGACCGCCTCCGAGACCAGCAGCGGTGCCTTTTCGTTCTTCTCGGCCGAGACCGCCGGCGCGGTGCGCTCGGCCCGACTCCAGGATGGTCGCCTGGTCGTCGACTTCGACGACTTCCGAGCCGTGTTGACCCCGGCCGGCGCCAACACGAGCTGTGGCAGCGCCGGGCTACTGGCCGAGCTGAGCTCGACCGCGTTCCAGTTCACCGACGTCGACGCCGTCCGCTACGAGCTGGAAGGGAGCTGCGACGCCTTCGGAGAGTGGCTCCAGCGTGAGTGCATCGAGATCGACCGCACGGAGTGGGCGGCCGCTGCGGGCTCGCAGCTGCCCGGCGAGCCCTTCGAGGGGATCCTGCCGACCGGCGCGGTTCTCGGGGTGATCAACGTCGCCGCCGACGATCAGCTCAACGTACGGGAACGGCCCGGGGCCGACCAACCGATCCTCGATGCGCTGGCCCCATTGACGACGGGCTTGATCTTCACCGGGCGGGAGCGCCTTCTCGGCCCGCCGACCGCGGTCTGGTACGAGATCGAGGTCGGCGATGTCGTCGGGTGGGTCCACTCCCGTTACGCCGCCCCCCAGGCGGGGACGTTCGACATCACGAGCGAGGTCGTGACCGCGGTCGGCTCGATCCCGACCGGGGCCACGATCGACGAGGTCGGGGCAACGGTGCTCGAGGCCCGCTCGCGCTTCGCCGATCCTCGCCCGACGAGCATCGTTGTCGACGGTCCGTCGGTCGGCGATCTGAGCGAGATCACGTACGACCTCACGGGCTTCGGCGACGATTCGGTCCTCGGCGAACGCCTGCACCTGTTCATCGCCGAGACCGGCAACGACGATGCTCCGCTCGAGCTCCGGAGCGTCGAGGTGACCTACCTGTGCGCTCGTGGCTCCGGCACCGGCGAGATCTGCCCGTAGATTCTCTGATCTTGTTTGATTCGACCGGTGTTGTCTGCCGTTGAGTGTCACTGGCGCTGGTTAGTGTGTGGTCATGGGCGGGACCCTCGGCACTGGGGCCGAGATCCTGAGCCGCCGACCCAGCGCCGAACGGGCCTGCGAGCTGTCGGACGACATCGTCGCCGAGGTCGTCGTCATCGTCGAGCCGATCGACGGATGTATCCGCATCAGCGTCGACGACGACGGTCCGGGAGTCCCGGAGCACAACCGAGAAGTGATCTTCGAGCGGTTCAGCCGGCTCGACCAGGCCCGGGGTCGGCGGGAAGGGTGTGCCGGGCTCGGGCTTGCGTTGGTGGCGTCGATCGTCGAGCACCACGGTGGCAAGATCGACGTGTACCGGTCCGACCTCGGCGGGGCGCGGTTCACCGTCGAGCTGCCGATCGCTGCTCCATCGGACCCGGCCGCCTATCCGGAGGAGCCGTCGAGGAAGTCGGTGGGCCAGCGGTTCGGGGGTCTGGTGGATCGGGTAGTCGTCGAGGCGGTTCAGCATGGTCGCTCCAGCGAAGCCTACGTCTTTCCTGGTGGCGGTCGTCGATGACAGACTGCGACCTGACCGAAGGGGGTACTGCACATGAAGATCGGACTGGCGTCGCCCAACAGCTCCTATGGCGTCCCGACGGCGAAGGTGGCGGCCGACGTCGAGGCCCGGGGCTACGACTCCTTGTGGGTCGGGGAGCACAGCCACATCCCGGCCAGCCGGGAGACCCCGCACCCGAGCGGGATCGAGCTCCCGGAGCTCTACTGGCACATGCGGGATCCGTTCGTGTCGCTGGGGGCGGCCGCCCAGGCGACGACGACGCTGAAGCTCGTCACCGGGGTCTGCCTGGTCCTGGAGCACGAGATCATCGATCTGGCCAAGTCGGTGGCCTCGCTCGACGACGTGTCGGACGGCCGATTCCTGTTCGGTGTCGGTGTCGGTTGGAACCGCGAGGAGCTGGCCAACGTTTCGAACGTCCCCTGGGCCCAGCGCTACAACGCCATGCGCGAGACCATCGCCGCGCTCCGGTCGCTGTGGACGACCGACGAAGCCGGGTTCAGCGGCGACCACGTGAGCTTCGCTCCCTCGTGGGTGTATCCCAAACCGGTGCAGGAAGGGGGCCCACCAGTCCTGATGGGCTGCCAGGGCCGGATCGGTATGCGTCACGTCGCCGAGTACGCCGACGAGTGGTGCCCGATCGACGTCGGCTTCCGCAATGTCGGCCAGGGCATCGAGTGGTTCCGGGAGGCGGCCGAACGGGCCGACCGCGACCCCGATTCGATCCCGATCTCGATCTACTGCTTCGGGGCGCCGGATGCCGAGACGGTTGGCCGGTATCGCGACCTCGGGGTCGAGCGGGTGGTGTTCGGCGCCCCCGACAAGGCCGATGCCCACGCTCGGTTCCTCGATCGCCACCAGCACCTTGTCGACGACTTCGCCAACTGACAAGAGGAGGATCAGTACCTCGGAGGAGGCGGTGGGCGCTACTCGGCGGTGAGCTGGGCGAGGAGCCCGCCACCGTCGCTCACGATGTGGCCCTCGGCCACCTTGCCACCCTCGATGCGGAAGAACGCAGCCGACGCCCGGGTGACGTCCCGGCCGGTGGCCGGGATCCCGAGGTAGGTGTCGCGGTGGATGCCGTGGAAGGTGTAGCGGACGGCGACCTGGCTGCCGTCGCTGACGATCTGCTCGATCTCGAAGCGGGCGTCGGCGAAGGCCCGGTGGCGCGCCGTGAGGTCCTCGATGTGCTGGGCCAGCGAGTTGACGCTGTTGATCCCGTTGCCGTGGCGAACGTAGTCCTCGACGAAGGACTCCTCGACCACCGACAGATCTTGGCGGTTGAACCCGTCCTCCATGATGTGGCGGACGAGCTCGGCGGCTTCGGCTGGTGTCATGGATGCGACCCTAGAGCCAGAAGCCGACGTCGATCAGGCGAACGGGTCGGTGCCCGGGTTCATCATCGCCGCCACCCGTTTGTAGTCGTTCTGCTCCCGGTAGGGGTACAGGTGCTGTCCGAGGATCCGGGCCAGCTCGGGATGCTGCTCGATGATGGCGGGCGACAGCTCGTCTTCCCACAGGTGGATGCGTTGCATATGGCGGCGCATGA
>JAOTYQ010000371.1 GCA_029861725.1 Acidimicrobiia bacterium
CTGTGACAAAGCGTAGAGGGTCGTGATCGTCCAGGCGCCCCTGCCTGCGCTCCCTTGTAGCGACGAGTGGCTCAACGTCGACGGCCCCAAACATGGGGTCAGAGGTGAGATATGCACGGGCGTAGTCCCGGGTCTGGAGAAGGCCTGGTATCAGGAGGCTCTCGAAGTTTCGGATCTCGACCGCTCCCTGTTCAAGGCCGACGAATCGCTTCATCTCGTCATCCAGTTCGGTGGACGAATCCCACCAGCCCCTTTGACGTGCTGCCACCCGCAGATCGCGCAGCTCTGAGGCATCCTGGTCGGTGAACTTGAAGAGCCGTAGCAGTCCGTCGAACTTGTCTTCCGCCAGTACCGCACGCTCATTCTCGACCGCCGACCAGTAGTTCCTCGAGAAGCCGAGGTGGTCGGTGATCTCCTTCACGCTGATGCCCAGCTCCTCCCGGCGGCGCTTGATTCGGAGCGCCAGCTCCCAGCGGGCGACGGTCGGTGAAGTAGGCGCCACGTCCCCCTCCTGTCGACTCAGGGCAGCGGTGCTGCGGCGCACTCTAGCCGAACTGGTTCCGTGACTCATTACGGCCATCACTGGGTCCCCCGAACATGGTGAGCGCTTGCTTTGACAACTTACGGTAACCGCTGCAAGTATCTGTTCAAGCAACGATGCTCAACAACTTGTAGAAGTCGCCTAGAGGTTGGGGATCTGCAATGAGTGAGGGACCGAAGTTGCGAGTGGGGCTCGTCGCCCCTCCGTTGCCGTCGCCGCGCCACGACGGACTCGAGCTGGCGCTGGATGGGCTGGCCAGAGGCCTGCTCGGTCGAGGACATGACGTTCTGTTGTTCACGATCGGCGATCCGATGCGCACGAAGCAGTGGGCATCCGAGGTGGGCCACACGGCCCGGAAGCTGTATCACGCCGTCGGGCTCGAGGGGGAGCTTGGCTGTTGTGACATCGTTCATGATCACACGCTGGCGGGCTTGTTCGTCCGCAACCTGCACCACCGCGCCCCGTTGGTCACGACCAATTACGGGCCGTTCGACGCCGACCCGATCCCGATGTATCGCCGTCGCCCCGACGACCACGTGCCGATGGTAGCCGTGTCGCTCGATCACTTGAGGCGGGCTCCGAAGTCGGTGACGGTCTCGACCGTCATCCACCCGGGTATCGACCTGACCCCGTACCGTTTCCGCTCGCGAGGCTCGGGTTACTTCGTGACCACCGGCCGGATGCAGCCGAGCGGCGGCATCGTCCAGTCGATCAAGATGGCGAAGGCCACGAGCACCCCGTTGATCATCCTGTCGTCGGCCGAGCGGCCGAAGGAGGTCGACTACTTCTACGACGTCGTCCGACCTGAGCTCGGTGGCAACATCGACTACATCGACGATCTGGGTTGGCGCGACCGCATCGACATCCTGGCCGGAGCCGACGCCCTCCTCCACCCGGTGGGGTGGCCGGACCCCTTCGGCACGGCGATCGTGGAGGCGATGGCCTGCGGGACACCGACGATCGCCACGCCGGGTGCCGCCCGGGAGATCATCGCCGACGGCGAGACGGGCTTCATCGCCGGGACCCAAGCCGGACTGATCGCCGCGGTCGACAGGCTCGGCACGATCGACCGGGCTCGGTGCCGGGAGCGAGCCAAGCGGCTGTTCGACTGCGACGAGGTCGCCACCCGCCACGAGGACTTCTATCACCAGGTGATCGCCGACCGGGCGGCGGAGCGCTCCGCTCAGCGGATCGAGCACCTCCCACCGGTGAGCGACCCAGCACCTGAGCCCCTCGTGGCCGCAGCGCCCAGGGTCGACGTCGAAACGACGGACTCCCCGGTTGGATCGACGGCTGGCGCCGACGCCGCCGTCGTCACTCCGCCCGGCGACACGCCACCCGACCCGGCGATCGCCGCCGAAGCGGCCTGGCGGTCGGCCTACTTCTGATAGTCCGACTCGGCGCAGCGGTCGCGAGCGCGAGCCACGAGCGGACTCATCGACCCGTTGCGCTCAGGCCCCGCTCCCACGCCTCGTACAGACCGCCGTAGGTCCCGCCAGCGTCGACAAGCTCATCGTGGGTGCCGAGCTCCACCAAGCGGCCGCCATCGACCACCCCGACCCGGTCGGAGCGCTCCGACGTCGTCAGCCGGTGGGCGATCACGATCACCGTCCGGCCCTTCATCAGCAGCTCCATCGCCGACTCGACGAGCACCTCGGTGCCGGGGTCGAGGCTGGACGTCGCCTCGTCGAGCACGAGCACCGCGGGGTCGACCATCGCCGCCCGGGCGAGCGACACCAGCTGCCGCTCGCCGGCCGAGAGGCGGCTGCCCCGCTCCCGCACCACCGTGTGCATCCCCTCGGGCAGGGCGACGATGCGATCCCAGGCCCCGATCCGCCGGAGCGCCGCCTCGACGTCGTCGTCGGTGGCGTCGGATCGGGCGACCCGGATGTTGTCGGCCACGGTCCCGGCGAACAGGAAGCCTTCCTGTGGCACCACCACGATCCGCTCGCGGAGGCTGGCCATCGTGGCGTCGCGCAGGTCCATCCCCCCGAACAACACCGATCCCGACGTCGGGTCGTAGAGCCGGGCCATCAGCTTGGCCAGCGTCGACTTGCCGGCGCCGGTGGGGCCGACGAGGGCGAGGCGCTCGCCGTCGGCCACCTCCAAAGACACCGACGACAGCACGACCGGACCTTCGTCGTCGTAGGCGAACGAAACGTCGTCGACGACGAGCGCCCCGGCGGCGGGGAGCTCCTTCGCGTCGGCCCGCTCGTCGAGGCCGACCGGTGTGTCGAGCACGTCGAACAGCTTCGCCAGTGACGCGGTGCCCGACTGGAGCATGTTGAACAGCTGGCTGAGCGTCTGCACCGGCTCGAACAGGTTCGACAGCAGTAGCACGAAGGCGGCGACGGTGCCGAGGCTCATCTGGCCGCTCCGCACCATCAGCCCACCGACACCGACCGCAAGCGCCGTGGTGAACACACCGGCGAAATCGACGATCGGCAGGTACCAGGAAGCGATCTTCACCGACTGCATGTGCGACCGGTACAACCGGTTGTTGGTCTCGGCGAACCGCCCGGCTTCGACGTCCTCCCGGGCGAAGGCCTGCACCACCCGCACCCCGCTGAACCCCTCCTGCAGGCTCGACAGGGTCCCGGCGATCTCGTCCCGCACGACGAGGTAGGCGTCGTTGGAGGCCCGCTTGAACTTGATGCTGGCCGGAACGAGCAGCGGCACCACGACCAGCAGCACGAGGGTCAGCTGCCAGCTCAGCACGAACAGCAAGGCGATCGACAGCGACACCAGCAGCGTGGCCGAGATGAACATCAGCAGCCCGTACTGCACCAGCTCGGCCAACGAGTCGATGTCGGACGTCATCCGGCTCACGAGCACCCCGGCCTTGTTCCGGTCGTAGAAGCTCATCGGCTGGCGCAACAAGTGAGCGAACACCCGGTTACGGAGGTCGCGCAGGAGGTTCTCACCGACCCGTGCGAGGTTGAGGATGCCGAACCGGTAGGTGACGTAGGCGACCAGCGCCGCCACGACGTAGCCGGCGACGGCCCGGTTGACCACACCGCTGTCGTCGACCTGGATCCCCGAGTCGATGGCGGTCCGCACGAGCACGGGACCGGCGAGCAGCGCCAAGGTCCACGCGACGAGAAGCCCGACGGCCCCGGCTCCTCGGCGCCGATAGGGGAGCAACATCCGCCCGGTCCGCCTCAGCACCCGGCCCGTCTCGGCCAGATCGAGCGCGTCCTCCTCCGAGACCCCGCCGGCCATCCACCCGGCCATCAGTCCACCCCTGCTTCGGCGGCTGGGGCCGATCCGCCATCACCGCGAGGCTGGGGCTCCGGTGGGCCGAGCTCGGCCGCCGCCAGCACCTCGCGGTACCGAGCGTTGGTGGCGAGCAGCTGGGCGTGCCGGCCCTCGGCCACGATGCGTCCCTCGTCGAGCAGCACGACCCGATCGGCGAGGGCCACGGTGGCCGGTCGGTGAGCGATGACGATCGTTGTCCGTCGACCCATGACGTCGGTGAGGGCGTCGCGGATCTCGTGCTCTTTCGTGGGGTCGACGGCCGATGTGGCGTCGTCGAGGATCACTACGCGGGGGTTGGCCAGCACGGCTCGGGCGATGGCGATGCGTTGCCGCTGCCCCCCCGACAGCGAGTAGCCCCGCTCCCCGAGCAGCGTGTCGTAGCCTTGGTCGAGCTCGACGATGAAGTCGTGAGCGCCGGCGAGTCGGGCGGCGTACTCGATCTTCTCGGGGGGAGCCGACGGATCGGCGAAGGCGATGTTGTCGGCGATGCTGGCGCTGAAGAGAAAGGTCTCCTCGAACACGATGCCGACGGCCCGCCGTAGCTCCTGGCGCCGGATGTTGCGCACGTCGATCCCGTCGAGCGCGATCGAACCGGCGGTCACATCGTAGAACCGGGGGAGCAGCTGGGCGATGGTCGACTTGCCCGAACCGGTCGACCCGACCAGCGCCACGGTGTCCCCCGGCTCGATCTCGAGGTCGAGGTCGTGGAGGACCGCCACCTCGGGTTCGTCGGGGTAGCCGAACGACACGTCGGAGAAGCGCACGTGGCCCCGCTCCGCCCCGGTCGGTGGCGGGGCCGCGCCGTCGCTCGGTGTCGCGCCGCCGGCCGGCTCGGCCGGCCGGTAGGTCGAGGGCAGCTCGACGGGGCGGGCCGGGTCGACGATGTTCGGTGCGGTCGCCAGGACACCGTGGATGCGTTGCCCGGCCGCCGAGGCCCGCTGGCCGCTGGCGATGATCATGCCGAGCATGCGCAGCGGTTGGATGAGCATGGCGACGTAGATGTTGAAGCTGACCAGCTCACCGACGGTCAGCTGGCCCTGCATGACCAGCTGCCCACCCCGCCACAGCACGAGGATCAGCCCGATGCTCGGCATCAGCTCGACCGCCGGCAGGTAGATCGACCGCACCGTTGACGCCCGCATCGACTGGTCGTAGACGTCATCGGCCTCGGTGGCCAGCCGTTCGGCCTGCAACCGCTCGGCCCCGAACCCCTTCACCACTCGGACCCCGGCGATCGTCTCCTCGACCACTGACGCCAGCTCGGCGGCCTCGGTCTGGATCCCCATCACCGCCGGATGGAGCCGCTGGCCGAACCGGCGCCCCAACACGTTGACGAGCGGCAAGAACAGCAACGCGAGGAAGGCCAAACCGGCCTGCTCGGTGAACAGCAGCACGGTCACCGCCCCCACCACGACAACGTTCCCGGCCGTGACCGGCAGCATCGTGATGAAGTTCTGGAAGTGCTGCAGGTCGGTGTTGGCCCGGCTCATCAGGTCGCCGGTCTGGACCGAGTCGTGGAATGCGAAGTGCAGCCGCTGCACGTGAGCGAACAACCGGTCCCGCAGCCGGGCCTCCACCCGCCGGGCGTTGCGGAACGCCCAGTATCGCCGGAGCCCGGTGAAGATGCCCGAGACCACGCCCGCCGCCGTGATGATCGCCACCCAGCTCAGCAGCGAGCCGTCTCCCTCGATGCCGGAATCGATCGCTTTCTGGACGAGCCATGGGATCGCGATCCGAGCGAACGTCCAGCCGAGCGCGACGAAGATCCCGATCATGATGCCGCACCATTCGTGGCGAACGGCCTGCTGGATCAGGCGCCAACCGTCCCGACGGTCGGACGTGGCCGTCGGGACGGGGGTGGATGGAGCCGGAGCGGCGGTCGCCTCCGGTGCCGGGTTCTGGGCTTGCGTGATGGATCCGTTTTACCGCCGGGGTGTGACGAACGCGAAGTCCGAGCTCCCATGGACGATTGCCCCTCCCCGCCGGGCCTTCGCTCCACGCCCTCGCGCTAGGTTTGGAGGCCGACATGCGGTTCCCGCCGAGTCAACCCCGCCGCCGCGCCGGCTTCGTCGTCGCGTCCCTTGGCCGACGATGGCCCTACCTATGGGCGTTCGCGGTCGGGGGCGCGTTCGCCGTTCGGGTGATCGGCTGGGACTTTCTCACCGGCGACCCGTCGGTCGTCCGGGTGGTGGCGGGCGACAACGCAGCCGGTCTGGCCGCCTTCCGGGCGTTCGTGGACGACGGCTGGCGCTGGCCGGTGCTGTATACCCCGACGTTCGGCGATCGCGGTGTCAACGTCGCCTTCAGCGACTCGATCCCGGTCCTTGCGATCGCAGCCAAGCTCGCCCATCCGCTCGGGATCGGCGCCGAGGCGTGGTGGGCCGGCTGGTTCTGGGCGGTGTATGGCCTC